>JASFLF010000123.1:0-7940 GCA_050118235.1 Gammaproteobacteria bacterium
CAGGCGTGATCGGAATCCCAGACACTATCCCGGTGATACCTTCAATGCTGCGCTGACCAACCGCGTAAAAATTCGTATACAGACGCCCGGCGCGTGCCAAGGCGTCGAAATTAGGCGTGACGCCACGCGTTGGTTTGCCCGCCGCAGCGCGCATGGCATCCACATTGCTGGCGTCCCAACTTTCCAGCAATAACACCACGATATTGGGACGTTGTGCCGCTGGAATACCCGCACTGGCGCGATACAAAGGAAATTCGGGTTCTTTGAACTGGTCGCCTTCACTTCGTAACCAATCCTGGGTTATGCGCGTGGCTTCAGTTGTGGGCATGAAATCTTTTACGACAGGTGTTTCCGCTTCCAGGGCATGAGCGATGGAAAATGGACCGTTCAAGGCCAGATAGCCGGCAGCGGCGGAATCAATGAAGAAAGCGTCGGACACGCTCACTGGTTTGTATTGCCATCCACCGCGGCCGATAAGAGCGAACACAAACAGTAATACCAACAGGTTGACGAAGCGCAACCAAGACTTCGCCGGTGGTGCGGGGACCGGGGTCAGCAAGGGCCGCCACAATCGCACTCCCACCACAGCGGCGACGGCAAATGCGGTTAAAGCCAGCGGAAAATCCTCTACGGCCATATTAATGATGGTCGATATATCCCCACCTAAGGCACTCACTTCGGGACCCGCATGGCGGTGTACCAGCGAAAAATAAACCGTATCGGCAATCATCATAAAAACCAGCACAACCAACATGATATAGATTGCCCACCCACAAATTCCCTGCCATAAACGGCGATGACAGAAGCCAAACGGAAATAGCATCAACAGTAAGGGTAAGCTGATCGCCAAAGCCAAAATGGAGGCATCAAAACGCAAACCAACGACAAAAGCGCTGATGACCTGGCCCGCACTCAATGCCATGAAATCAGAATGGTTGGTGGCATAGATTAGCGCGCGAGCGATGGTGAAAGGGATTAGACAAACAAGAAATAGAATGGTGAGGCGCCCATAGGCATTGCGTTTTAGAGTATATAATCGTTCGCTCATATTCCGTAAATTACTTTTGTTACTTGATTGGATTGTTTAAAACCGGCCCAGTGGAAAATACCTTTGTGTTTTGGTCCGGTATGTTTAAATACCGCGAGTACTGCGGCTTTCCGTGTATGGTAGGAACTGCCTTACTAGCCGTCAAAGTGGTGCATGCTATTAAACCAAAATAATGAGTATTTTGCACCATAGTATTAACATTTTTAGCCCCAGCGATGTCAAAAGAAGGCAAAATCCGCGCCTGACGATAATTCGGGTACCAAAACGAAACAATTCCTTTATCGATCCAACAACCCGTTGAATCCAAATATTTCCCTCTCCAATCAATAGGTTAATACGATACTAATAGTGACCGTCACTGGAATTTCATCACAATTAACGGCAATGAGAAGACCAGGACCGTTACCGTAATCACCATCGCAAACGACTTACCATTACGAGGGTAAACCATCCATAGCGAGAGTTCGTCATCCTGGTGAAAAATGCGGGTCAGTCGCTTGCCAAACAGTAATTGACTGTACGCCCGTCCAAGCGTACAGCCAAAGCGTATTGACGATACTCAGGTTGCTTGCTAACACAGAAGAACCAACGCCGATCCACAATCACACGACTAGATGGTAGCAGTAACGCTATCCGAATCGCCCGTATTGTCTTCCCAGGATATTGCCAGAGTATCTCCGGACTTAGTATCCGGTAAGGTAAACGACAGAAAAGGATTCTTTGATACCGCAATTCCCCAAAAAGCGGTAAACACCGTCGCCCCATTCAATGTACACAAGACCTCCGTGATGAAATGCGGAGGAATGGGGTCCCCGGTTTTAGAGTCTTTGCGTAATCCGGTTTCCATGGGGTGGCGAATCAGCATTTTCACTTCGGTAATGCCTTCATTTTGCTCGGTACGAACGCGAATGCTATTTTTCATAGTTGTATCTCCTAAAAAGTCTGTTTTCGTTTAACCGCCACAACCACCAATGGTAACTTTGATCATTTTGGTGGAGGAATAAAGCCGCCCATTGGATTTGACGATAGCGGTTATGCTGGATGTCTCCGCCAACTTTAAGCGGGTGCTGATAACGCTGTTGTTCACCGGCCGCATAACAAATTGCGCCGCAAGGGGCCGGGGATTTTTATCCACCAAGACGCTGACAGACTCTATGTTGGGAAGATTGGATTTCACTGACACTGGGACTACGGCACCATTTTCCGCGATTTCCGGCGCTTTAATATTGATTTGCGCACTCTCTTCTATATTGGCATCGCCGAATAATTCTTTGATGAGATCTTTTTTCTTTTCAGTGGCGAACAACTTCGACGGCCATTTGGCCAACGCAGAATTGGATATGAACAAACACGCCGTTACACCGTACGCAGCCGCGCCTTTAAGGAATTTTCGGCGGGTTATTTGATGCGATATTCTTGTCATGGTTTTCTCCTTTGTATGTCATAGTAAATTTTTACTTACGCTCTTACATACTAGGAGACCAACCACGAAAAAGAGTCAGGTGACTGTCAAAGTTTTGTCATGATTTTGTCATGGCATTTAAATTGCGATTAATGTTTTATTTTTCAAACTTTGGAGCTCATGAACATGGGTTAAATAAGTATGCAAACGAACACCAAAGTGCTATCCCTGGAATATGCTTTTCGGGAATTATTCGATATGACACCGCGGGAAATTCTGAGATTGCTGCGTTTACATGCGGCACGCCGGGTTTTACCTGCTGCAAATCCCGAAGCCGAAGAAACTATCAGTGAGATTGCCTACACACATCGCTTTTATGAGGTCGGCTGCTTTGCCGGCTTATGCAAACAGGCTTTTGGCGAACTGCCATCGATGACACTGCAAAAAAATTAGCGGCTCTTTATTTTGAGTAGATTATGAATTCAAGGGCCCAGAATCGTTCGCCATGCAAGTCGCGCCCCAAAGGTTCGCTCCTACCAATGCGGTATATATTGATGCCATGAATTACTCATCCACTTCAAACCGATATCCTATGCCCCGCAAGGTCACAATGCGCCAATTGTTTTGGTTTGCGGCATCAAGTTTTTTACGCAAACTCGAGACCGTGTTTCTGATGGCGCCTTGCACGACAATGACGCTTTCGCCCCAAACCGATTCCAATATGTCGTCATAGGTTAGGGCGCAATTTCTATTTTGCAGCAAATAGAGCAGCAAGTCGTATTCGATTTTGGTCAAATCAATGTGACCACCTTCTGCATTAATCACTGTTCGTGCGACTTTATTGATCTGAAAACCGGGCAATTCATCAACGCGATCTTCTTGGGTGTGTGTTTTTCTATCGAACCGCCTTAGTAATGCGGCCACACGCGAGAGAAACACCCGCAACTGATATGGCTTGACAATGTAATCATCCGCCCCGGCGTTAAACCCTTTCAGCATATCTTCTTCCTGATCCCGCGCCGTCAGCATTAAAATCATGGACTGTACGCCACGCTCTCGCCAATGTTTACAAAGAGTAAATCCGTCATTGTCCGGCAACATGATATCCAGCACAATCAAATCGAATTGATATCGTCCCACGTAATCATCCGCCTTGGCGCCGGTACGTGTGGACATGACGTCATAACCCTCCTCTTCCAGGTTATCGCTCACCGCCAGACGCAAGTTATCGTCGTCCTCAACCACCAACACTTTTGCGGGTCGGGTGTCGGTCTTTGTATCAAGGCCAGTGTCGTGGTCGTTGGTCTCGTTATTCATAGGGTTCATCCCGAATCTTAAGTTGCCGCAAAGGTAAGCTTAAACGTTGTTCCCTGCTCGTCGGAACTGGCGATATCGATATCGCCTTTATGCAATTGCATGATTTTTTTGCAAATGGCCAGCCCTAAACCGGTGCCGGATATGGTTTTGTCTTTGCTCTCCACAAACCTCGAAAATTCGTCAAATACTTTGCTCCAGTTTTTCTTTTTTATGCCAACGCCGTTGTCTTTAAAATAAACCGTCAACCGGGAATCGCGCTCCCCGGTTATGGATATGTTTACGCTGTCTTGCTCGTTATATTTACAGGCGTTGTTGACCAGATTTCTAAACAGGATTTTCACCAGCTCCTGGTCGGCATTGATTTCCATATCGTCAAGATTTTGCATCTCTATGTGGATGGGCAAAAAGGTATATTGACTGAACTCTTTTTTTAGGGAAGACACCACTTCCTCGATATAGATAGGCGTTTTTTTCAGTTGCCAGGCACCTTTGTTCAGCCGATTGAACGATAAAATGTTATCAACCAGCAAGGACATGCCGTCTATGGTCTTAATGATTCGTGTAGGATAATCCTTGGCGGGCTCGAATTCTTTTGTCTTGCGTAACAGCGTTTCGGAAAGCAGACGCACCGAAGCCAGCGGGGTCTTCAACTCATGGGATACGGTTGCAATGAAATCGGACTTCAATGCCAAATAGCGTTGTTTGCGATATAAAATGATCGTCACCAAAACCGCTATGCTTATCACCAACACGGCGCTGGCGAACAATAGCAATGTTTTAATCCAAAACCGTTTTTCCACCGAGCGCAATCTCGCCTGTAGGCTGTTTGATTTTACTGACAATTTAATATCACCAAGCGCTAAAACCTCTTTTTTGTCATGCGCGTATTCAACGGAATCGCCCAGTTCGAGCAAACCAATTTCTTTCATGGTAAGGTCTATATTTGAAACGATCGATTCAATATCGACGGCAACACCCAGCAGGGCATCGTTTTCCCGGCGTTCCACATACCAGTGGTTGTTTAATATAAAAGCCGATAATGTAAGGTCATCCACATTGATGGGCAGTATTTGATTCTCCACTTGGCTCTGGCGCAAAAAATCCTCATAGGGAATCGCGAATTTTTTTGAGATAGAAACAATCTTGTCTCGTAAATAAATAAATTCCTGTTTGGTAAACAGGTGTCGTTGCGCGATTAACGAACGCTGCACTCCATAGTTACCCAGTTCCTGATCGATGATGGAACCATTGCGAATGATATTTTGCACCAGGGTTTTTTCGGGATTGCTAAACGTTATCAGATATTCAAGCACTGCCATCATATACGGGATATCGCGATCAGCCGAGAGTTGGGTACGCGCTCTTTGCTCACTGATCTCCCTGAAAGCCCAGCGAATCTCGCTGGCATCATTGCTTTCCACCGCAAGTTTGAAGTTGCTGAGCAAAATAATTCGCTCTCCCCAAGGCGATAAATTGTCTGCCACCAAATCCACGGGCTCAATGGCCATTAACTCTTGAAACAGTTGTTTCGCCTGGTTCTCCTGAGTTGGATCTGACTTATAGATAGAGGGCCTTGGCAATAACTGTTGTGAGTGTTCGAAGTACAGGATATTCGCGCTTGGTTTTAATGGGTCACGTAGTATATGGCGAAGATTCACATTCGCAAAGGCCAGCTGTTGCTGCAAGGACTGGTTTAAAGCCTGAAAAGCGTATTGCTCCAGGGTCTTGTGTCGCGACAGAATTTCGGATACCGCATCATTTCGCTCTTGGTTAAAAATATTATTTAAGCTTAGCAAACCCCAAACCAAAGCCACCAGCCCAAGAGCCCAAATGGCGAACGATACGGCTTGCCAACGACTAGACAGTATTTCTAAAAGACGTGACACGTTAACTGCAGCTGTTTAATGACTCTAATTACTGGAATAGTTGCCCGAATAATTGCCGGATTGTTATAACTTGATAAAAACCAAGAATAATAAGTTTAGTCGTTTTTTTCACAATTTTGTCATTCAATGAGCACTGGTTTATCACGATAGTGTCATGTTCAGCAAATAGCATTTAAAATCAAGAAATAAAACAATGAAATACAATATACCTCCAGAAAAAACTTTCAGTAAAAAGGATTTCGACTTGGGCTATAAAAAAGGTTCACGCGCTTTGCAAACGCGTGCGTTTTACAATCACGATGGCAATTAAAGGTAAAGCAAAAACCGCTACCGTCACCGTAATCAACAGCACTCCCAATTCGTCATAATTTTCGGGTGTGGTGACTACACCGGTTAGGGGATCTTTCACTTCCCGGCTTACGGTATAGATTTGATTGACATACTTGGTGCCCAATTGGCTGGCGGACAACGCCAGATTGGTAAACGAGGCCATGACCGCAAAAAACGTTGCTTTGAGTTGGGAAGGCGCGGAATTGGCAATCCAGGCCAACATGGGAATCATGGCAATTTGCCCCAGGGGCGACTCCAACGCGGTGTCAACCAGGGCGATAAATCGGGCGTCGACAACACCACCGGTAAGCGCTGCAGTCCATTCGTGCAATCCATAGTACATACCAACTATCGGCAGCGTCAAAAACGTACTAACGATCGTCAGGAACACCACGATATACGCAATGGACTTTTCGGCCATAAAACGGCGGAATATAAACATGCCAAACAAAGTAAGCCCCGCTCCAATCAACGATAAAACCGATAAAAACTGTTGATCAAAGCCGAGCACATCAATCATCCACCAGGTAGACCCTGCCCCCGGAGTCGGCGTGGCGCGATACACAAAAATAATGATCGCCGTTCCCACCAGGGTTCGGCGGGCATCCACGTCCAGCACCTTAACCAGCCGGGACATTAGGAACACCACAATGGTCATGGAGCCTAGAAAAATGATTTCCTGGTTAAAGCGAAAGTTACCAAGCCCCATGGTTAAGGTGAATATCACGAAGACCAGGCTACCGCCCAATATCCACCAATTGGGCGCCGGGGATTCCGTTTGCACGTTTAACATGTGCCAGGCCTGCTTACGATCATGCCCGCTGGCGCGCAATTCCTTATAATGCCGCCACTTTAAATAATATCCCAAGGTAACGCCCAACACCGATATCACCGGGATAAACAAGGCAATCAAGTAGATGTTTGTATACACGGTTGCCTTTTGCGCCGGCTCCAAGGCTTCGACACCGCTAAACATATAGACGTTTAACAAGCCCACCAACACACTGCCGCCGATAATGGCAACCCGACCCAGGGTTTGCATGGTGGTATGCATAAGGCGTTTGCTGTCTTTGCCGAAGGGCTGGCCTTCGGCCGTAAAGCGAGGAACCGCTTCCACCGTCATGGCATCGGCCACCACATCTTGCACCACATAGCCGATAGGGGCCAATAGCGCGCTGATAACAAACCAGGCTTCTGCCGACATAATCTGCCGCATGGCCTCGGGGTCGGATAATAGCCCCACCATGATTAACAAACTAATCGCTATCAACCCGGCGCCGACAAACACCATAACGGATTTAAACTTCCAGATAAGGTCGACCACATGGCCCAACGGCATCTTCAACGCCCAAGGTATACCCATCCAGAAACCCAAGGCGGCCAGAAACTCCGCCGACAAGCCTAAATACTCCTTCACAAAAAACGTTCCCACAATGCCGGTCAAGCCCGACACCCCGGCCGCCACATACACCATCAACGGTGGCAGGTAGGAAAGGCGCATTTCACGGCCAAGTTCCAGAAAATTGCGATCTATCCAGTGGTAGAGTTTGGTGAAAAATTTCATAAGGATTCTTTTAGTTGTATATATTAATAACAGGAATGTGAATATTCACCTTGCCCATTAGTTGAGTCAAGTGATAATGTTTTGTCGATATATCGATCAGGAAGCAAGGTAGCTGATGGCTTACTCTTTTACTTTCCGCATTCCGGACGTAGCATAGAACCTTTGTTTATTGTTGCCAGATAATCCGTTTCGCCGACATAACTAAAATCGCCGGACTATTTACGGTGTTCCACGTTGTTACATATAGAATCACAACCGATTCACCAACTGTGGTATGCGCCTCAATGGATTCACGACACAAATACCGATTCATGGGCTACTTACCGAATTACCTACCAGTATACGTAGATTCCTAATCGTACTGTCTATCTAATGCTAATAATAGTGTAGTTA
>JASFLF010000124.1:0-7940 GCA_050118235.1 Gammaproteobacteria bacterium
CTATTAATCCTTATCGGGGCTGTGAACACGGCTGCGTATATTGCTTTGCCAGACCAACCCATTCCTGGCTGGGGTATTCGCCTGGCCTGGAGTTTGAAACGGAAATTACTTACAAACCCAATGCCGTGCAATTATTACGCAAGGAACTGGATAAAAACAGTCATCACTGTGAACCCATAGTCATTGGCGCCAACACCGACGCTTATCAACCCGCCGAAAGGCGCTTAGGCATAACACGGCAATTGTTGCAAACCTTCGAACAATACCGTCACCCCGTCGCGGTTATCACCAAGTCAAGCCTAATCGAACGGGACATGGACATCCTGGCGCGGCTTGCGGAAGACAATTTAGTATTGGTACACATATCCATTTGCACTTTAGAAGCGGAGTTATCCCGAAAATTGGAACCCCGGGCGAACTCACCCAGACGGCGCTTGGAAATCATCAGAAAATTGACCGGCAACGGCATCGCAGTGAACTTGCTAGTGGCGCCTGTGATTCCGATTTTAAACGATAGCGAAATAGAAACCATTTTAGACCAAGCCAAAGCGAGCGGAGCCAGTTCCGCAAGCTATGTATTGCTACGTCTGCCTCATGAGCTAAAAACATTGTTTGTGGATTGGTTGGAACAGGAATACCCGCTTAAGGCGAATCATGTCATGCAGCGGCTTAAGGAATGTCGAGGCGGGCGCGAATATGACGCCGAGTTTGGTCAGCGCATGCAGGGCAAAGGCGTGTACGCCGACATGATCCACAACCGTTTCGAACTGGCCCGCAAGCGTTTAGGATATAGTAGTTCGCGTAGTCTGGATACCGATTTATTTCTTTCATCGGCATCAACCCAGTTGTCACTCTTTTGAGATAAAAGCAAAGTTCACGGCGTACCTGCCACTAAAATAATTCAATTCGGCCCAGGAAGTTATGAATAGGATGGACAGGCGAGAACGCGGGCAGTATGTAAGAATTTATGACGGGTAATGTAATATTTTTGGAATACTGGGGAACAATGTCGTGTTACCGACAACCGCATAGTCTAAACCATCATTGCTTCGATCATAGTTATAGTAAGAGTTGTAAGCATTAGTTTTTTCAATACTGCGTTACTCTTTTGTAGCATCCGTTCATTCTGTAACTATATAAATTTGCGAATAGCGACTTGACACTCCGCGAGATTGGTTTATACATTAATAATCTCGGTATAGGCGAAAGGTGTTACTTTGTGGAACTGACATTAAGGGAGTGATGACATGGCTAAAGATGATGGTGGACGCACTAAAGTGAAAGCAAGCAGCGGGGCATATGCCGTTGAATTCGAGTTGAGCGAAGCACAACAAAAAGCAATTGCGGAATGCATCCAAAAGACCGGTAAACTTACCCTTAATCTACGATCCGCGGGGGTTAGTAAGCTACCCGGCCGGGGCTTGCTCGACGATGTGGACGGTGAGCTGATCGACTAGATCACAAAACACTATATATTTTTTCCATCTCATTCGCTATGTTCATTCGCTATGTTTGATAGCGTGATAACTAGTTACCCTGCAGAGGCGCCCGCTATTGGTGTCAGCTGGAGTCCAAATATTAAGGGATTCCTGTCCACACAGGCACCCGGTATCGTCGATTATGTCGAAATTCCCTTTGAGCAATTACAGCACAGTCCTAATCTGGCTGCGGAGTTTACCAGTGTTCCCGTAATACTCCATTGCGCCAGCATGTCGGTGGCTGGATACGTCAGGCCCGATTTAGCCACTTTGGATAACATTGCTAAACAGGCGACAACTACTAAAACCCCGTGGATCGGCGAACACTTGGCATATGTGTTGGCCGCCCCCCTGGAAGAGGGCGAGTGTTCACATCCAGTAAACGTGGGGTATACCGTTTGCCCTCCACTGAATGAACCCACATTGCGACAGGTAGTGGCTAACATGCAGTGGCTTAAACATCAATTTTCCGTACCCATCATTTTGGAAAACGTCCCGCAATACTTTCCAGTGCCCGGCAGTACCATGTCCATGGTCGAGTTTATTAAGGAGTTGTGCGAGAGAACAGACATCAATTTGTTATTGGACTTGGCGCATTTTTATATCGTTGCCCAAAACTTCAATTTTAACGCCCTTGATGCCATTAAATTATTGCCTCTGGATCGGGTGGTAGAAATACACATTGCCGGGTTTAGTCAACAGTGCCAACGCTTTTGGGATGACCATGGGTCAATGCCGCCTGATGACATATATCGATTACTGGAAGTCGCCTTGGAATACGCCCGCCCAAGAGCAATAACCCTTGAATATAATTGGGAAGCCAATCTCAATCCCGAGGTAATGCTTGCGCAAATCGACAAGATAAAGCGCTATGCCAACGTAGATGAGGGCGTAGCGGTTTGAAAGAAGGTTATGTACATTCGCTCATTGCCACTTGTCTTGCAGATCCGGCGTTACTAGCGCAACTATCTGCCATGCGGGAAGATAAGGAATCGCCAAGTGATGAGTTGCACATCAACGCTCGGCAATTGGATTTAGAGGGCATAAGACTCACGGCGGGATTTATCACAAAAACCCGACACAATCCGCTCAGGAGAACCATTCCATGGACATTAAAAGCATTAAAAGCCACTGGACTTGAAATTCTGGTATTTGCCGACTATACACGGCCGTTTTTAGCGCGACGCAATCAAGGCCCTCTAAACGAGGGTGAGCGTACCCGTTCATTTGTTGAATATCTGCGAACTTGGCTGGACCTTAATGATGCAAATCACAGGCTGGTGCATGACATCGTAAGCCATGAAACGTTGATGTATGAAATTAGACAAGCCGAAATGGCGGATCAGGACCAGAAGGTTGGTAGCAATTCTGTCGCAGAAGATTTTATACCTTGTGTCACAGGATTATTGCGCATCAATAAAGCAAGCTGCAACCCACAAAAAGCCATTGGTTGTTTACAAGGAGAAACCGATAAATTATCCAGCCTGGAACGAAAAGATTATTACTTTTGCTACTGGCGTAAGGATCAAACCCCATCGGTTCAACTGCTTGAAATAGATTTGCTTAGCGCAGTATTGTTATCTCAAATAAACGGGCAGCGAACAATCCGGGAAATTGCCTCCAATGTAAATAACATTTATGGCCTTGGAGTTAAGCCAGGCATACTGGTTGAAATGTTCCAAGAAGTGGCCGCTCACGGTATGGTTAACTTTACGTTCTAAAAGGACCGATATGCGACTAGTGCTGGTGGATAATTTGTTGATTCCTGAAAAGGGCGATGTCTCCAATCTGGATTTGCACCCGCATTTGGGCATTATTTCGTTGGCCGCCGTCGCAATGAGAAATGGGCATGAGGTTTCAATACTGGACCCAAAGTGGCATATAACCAATGGAACATTGAACTATGATGCCGAACTTTATCAAGGAATCGCCAATATTATTGCAGGAAGCAATCCCGATGCCGTGGGATTTACGACCTTAGGGTGTAGTTTCATTTTTGCATTAAAAGTAGCGCGATACTTAAAAAAACAAGATAAGGATTTACCCATTTTGTTGGGTGGACCGCACGCGACCATTCTTCATAAAGAGTTGCTGGAACAATTTGTAGAATTCGATATAGTAGTGCGCAACGAAGCCGAAGAGACGTTGACGCCTATTCTGGAAGGATTAGGACCTCGGCGATTTGAAGGTATTCCCGGGGTGAGTTGGCGTTGCGGGGCTAACGTGTGCTCAAATCCCGGTTCACCGACAATAACTGATTTGGACACACTGCCTTTTCCCGCTTACGACCTCTATCCAATGAAACAGTTAGGGTTGGAAAGTGTTCGGATTGACGCCGGCCGCGGTTGCCCTTTTAACTGCACCTTTTGTTCTACGGCATCTTTTTTCGGGCGAAGTTATCGTCTTAAATCACCGGAACGTCTCGTCGCCGAGATGGATGACTTGAATGCGCACTATGGATTCACTGATTTTAAGCTCAACCACGATTTATTCACGGTAAACAAAAAAAAGGTGCGCGCATTTTGCGAAGCCGTGCAGGACAAAGGATATACCTGGGCGGTATCGGCACGTGTGGATTGTGTTGATGACGCACTGCTGCAACACATGTGGGATGCAGGGTGTCGCGGGATCTATTTTGGTATAGAAACCGGCTCTCGCCATATGCAAAAAGTTTCCGAAAAACACCTGGAGCTGGACTTGGTAGCCCCTTGCCTGGATGTTACTGAGCGCCTGGGTATGCGCACTATTGTGTCATTCATTGCCGGCTATCCACAGGAAACACAGCAAGACCTAAATGACACGATTGACCTTCTTGGCGCATGCTTTAATAGAAACAGAGAGTTGTTCACCACTCAGTTACATATGCTCACACCGGAACCCGGCACCCAACTTTACAATGAACTCAGCCAACAATTGCAGTACGACGGATATCTCACGGATTTTAATGCGCCACGATTGGAAAAAGACGACGAGCAAATTATAAAAGACAATCATAATATATTTTTAACCTACCATTATTATCCAACAACGCTACCCCGTGAAAGACACATATTTTCCGTGGATGCTTATCGTATGTTGCGTAAAGCCGGACATACAATATTGGCCTATACACTGCGATTCTACGAGAACCGATTTAGCCGTCTTATTGAGCATATTTGGCAATGGTCCCGGCAAAGGCCAGGGGAAATCCACGAAATTACCTGTGAATTCGTAGTGGACTTTTTTCGCGATAATTTCGTTAATCATCATCTTTCCTCACTGTTTCGTTATGCTTTATTGACCGAGCATTCTCGCAAGTTTTCCAATAAAAACGGCGTAGATCGGGCCACAGTTTCTCTGGATCATGATCAATTGTATCAACTTTCGCCGGCCGCCTTTTTATTCAAAAATATTCATGACTGTGCGGCGCTTATTGAACGAATTGAAACGAACAAATCAACCGGTAGTATAACCGTATTGCGTGATGACGAAGTTGGTGAGCGGGGAAATTATTTAGTCATTAGTAAGGGATCAGTGGATGGCGAAATGGACAACTACGAGCTGGATCCTGCGGGCTTTGTAGTGGCAAGCCTGTTTGAACAGCCAAGGTCATATCGGCAACTATGCGCCAGTTTGAAACCTTATATCGGTGAGGAAGAACCTGATAGAGAATTCTTCAAGGACTTGATAGCGTTGGGCGTGTTAGAGCAAGTCTCGCATTCGAACTTTCAAAATTACAAGAACCCGAGCGCCATGAAATATGCCAGCTGAAGGTGCACCTTTAAAGTTATTTGATTTACTCGAAGGTTTTCACTTGGCGCATTTAGTGCGATGCCTGCACGATGAAGGCTTGTTGGAACAACTTACCCAGTGGCGCTCAGTGGAAGAGCTAGTGGATAGCAGCGATCTAGACAGGGAAACGTTACGGCTTTTATTGTGGTATGCCGCGCAACGCAGTGACTTGATTCAAGAGAATAACAATCGTTACCGTCTTGCCGAACCTTATCAAGATTTGCAAACTACAGGATTTTTAATTGACCAATACCTGGGCGCCTATGCGCCCAATGCATTGAATTTGTCTCAGGTAATAAGAAACCCGGCCACCGGCGGGGACTGGGTCGATCGAGCAAAACACAGCATGGCATTCAACCGACTGGAACGTCCCGGTTTTCGAGTGTTACCCGATGTCATCAAGCAGCTATCCATAAGCAGCTTGCTCGATCTAGGGTGTGGAGCGGGTACTTTGCTAACTGCGCTGGCGAAAGAAGACAACCGTATTCATGCATGGGGTATTGAGCAAAACGAAGCTATGGTGGCAATGGCTGAAGAACGGATAGCCTACCAGAAACTAGAGCGTCAAATCACCATCATTCATGGTGATTGTCAAAACATTGAACAATACACTACTGATACTATCCGAAACCAAGTCCAGGCCATATGCAGCGCGAGCCTGTTGAACGAATTTTTCCTGCATGGAAACGAAAAATTAGTAGACTGGCTGCAACGGTTGCGCCAACTGTTTCCAAAGCGATTATTAATCGTGGCCGATTACTACGGACGGTTGGGACACCAGTGCCCCGAATACTCTCGCCATGGCTTATTACATGATTTTATACAAGCAATCTCGGGCCAAGGTGTACCTCCCCCTGACACCGGTGCGTGGGAGCAGTGCTACCAACAAGCCGGGGCGCGCTTGATCAAATCGGTGGATGGGGAAGGCGGCGTACCGTGGTTCGTTCATCTGGTCGCGTTATAGAGACGACATCATCCTAGTCATACCTTTTTTCCAACGAGTTGTTGGTTGATGAGGGCCCAGATCCTCCATTGATTCCGGAGAAAAAGCAAGTACTTGTGGGTTTAGGGTTTTATCCATAGTAATTTTCGCCGGTACACCAAGTTGCTCTGCCATTGATGTGATAATCTCTCGGGTAGTAATGAAATCCGGTCCCTGTAATACCACGGTCCGGTTATTCGCAGTTTGCAGCAAATGAAATATCACATTTAACAAATCCTGGATATAAATAGGGCATACATAATGTCCATCCGGTGCGGGGATTGAAAATGGCTCTTGGCTGCGTATTTGATGGATAAGTTTCTTAAAACTACTTTGACTATCAAGATCAGGACCGTACACTTGCGTAGGGCGTAGTATGCAAATGGAATTGATATCAGTGCGAAACTGCGCAGCCAATTCATCCGACCATCGCTTGGTTAAAGCATAAGGGTGGGCTGGTGGTTTTACTAAAGGCGAGTGTTCGCTAAGTAA
The DNA here is from genome assembly GCA_050118235.1 of Gammaproteobacteria bacterium. GTDB lineage: Bacteria > Pseudomonadota > Gammaproteobacteria > SZUA-152 > SZUA-152 > JAJDNG01. The sequence continues at coordinate 6,724 of JASFLF010000124.1, forward strand.
TTTCTTTGGATCGGTGCCTGGCTCGTATACGGACGCGCTCGACATGTGAACAATACGTTGTACTCCGTGCTTTTGCGCCCATGCATACAGGCGGGCTACAGCGTCAACGCTAATACGAATGTGATGAGGTAAGTGTTTGGTGGAATCCTCGCTACGTTCACGTACTGCAGAAAGATGTATGATGGCGTCAATTTGCTGAGGGAATTCTCGTTCAGGGAGGGGATTCCGCAAATCCCAAAGACAATGATTAATTGGGAAACCGGAAGTTTTTCCTGGACGAACTATCGCGTACAAATCCGTGGCATTTAGATTCTCGTTTTCAAGCAAGTGGTTTGTCAACTGGGTGCCGATGTACCCCGTGGCGCCGGTAATTAATATCGATTTGGGTAAGCTTGTGGTATCCGGCATTGACTAGGTACTTCCTGCGAATTGTTTATTGCAAGATCTATTTCATAAATTCAAACTACAATATAGGCACCATCACATAGTGATTATAGATAATCTTTACCGAAAAACGAGGTTTTAATGTGGTTTTTCGTGCTGATGGATAGTATTCATCAGCTGGGGGTTTTCACGTTGGCATTGTCCCCATAAAATTGCCAGCACGAAACAAACACACATTCGCAATACAATTAAGAAGACTTTTATATGTCAAAATATCATTGTATTTACTCAAATTGTAATGGCTATAAAAAAAGTTGTAGAAGCTACAATAAGTGCACATCTATGCGCACGCAATAATCCAACGCAAGGCTGAATTCAAGCAGGGTAAACTGTTGGACATCCTGAACCCGGCGGATCGATGCAATCATAGTCCCGTACAAAAGATCATTTTTCACACAACAATTCAAAATAAAAAGCACTGAACATAATTGTAGAAGAACAATAACTTACGCGGATCTATGAAAGTTTAATCCTGAATATACCCGGACCGCCATCGAGAGCGCACACGATATACAATTGCGCATAATGTATATTATGTTAAATAGTAGATTTTATTGTATCAACTCAAACTGTCTATGTTTTATATATTTCCTTATCTTGCAATAACCTGCTATCTCTTCCATTATTGGTGACATACTAGAGTCACCTAGATCTTTTCATGCTTTTATATGGCTTAAAGAAGGATAAATTTTGTCAACAAGTCAGAATGTAAAAGATCCTTTCGTCGCGGATATTTCTTATCACATCTGGGACAGCAAATATCGTTGGCGCGA
>JASFLF010000125.1:0-7855 GCA_050118235.1 Gammaproteobacteria bacterium
CAAAAACAATGTTTCAAACGGATGGGCAATCCGCCGCAACCCCTCTTCCAATGAAAGATCACTGAACTGAAGGCTGACTTGATAGTGTTTAAATTCCGATGCATCAGCCTCAATTGGGATCTGTGCTTGATCGGCGATTCGTTGCAAGGCATCCAGCAATGGTTGCTCTTGCAAATCCACACTTAGTCGCCCGTCCCGATATACGACGGCATCAGCACTCGCTGGCAAGGAATGAAAAATTGTGGTTTGTTGTGAGCCGGCAACCGGTTGATCTTGTGATAACTGAGCAGGAACCAATGCCCGGAGTTTAGATTGTTTGGTATTTTCTTCTTTCGAAACGCCATCCGGCGAACTGTTATTAACAAAGTTACCCTGAACAAAATAAATGCTCGATACCAAGATTACGACGACACCAATTGACTTAAAGAGTGTTGTGCTTTCCATTGCATAGCCCTCCTGGCATTTTGTTAATATTACCCTAACTCAATCTTGATAACATCGTGGTTACAAAACAGTAATTGTATTTTTTAGTGGTTGGTTTTAACTATTGGCACACTAGTGCACAGAACTGAGAAATATTAGGTGTCTCTTATTTGCTAACCCAACCCACCAGCAGAACACAATCCACGATTTGTTGTAGTCTGAATAAAGGTATAGACTATGTGAACAATAATTAAAAATGGTGGTAGCGCTGTTCATAATAAGGAAGTGAATAACCGTGTCACCCGACGATACAAAGCTCGAAACCTCAATCCAGAAACAAAAACCCTTCGACTTATATGTAAAGTTGGATTTTGCTGCGCGCGAACCCTCTATAGTGCCCAAAGCTTTCTATAATAATTTATTACAAAACCAGGAAACGAATAGATAACTGCGCTAGCGGGCGTCAAGGTGATTGATCCCTTATTTATAACTTAATTTTATAATTAATCTCATAAACAAAGGATAGGCTATGGGCTTCCTACCACAATTCAAAAACGATGTGTTCATCAGCTATCGACGTGTGTCCAACGAGTCAACGGACCGCTGGGTCGACAGCTTCTGCGCCAACCTGTACGCCGAGTTGTGTGACCGCGTGGGCGACGTCGTGATCTGGCGCGACACCAACGCGCTACACGCCGGCGATGCCTGGCGGCCCGAGATCGCCGAGGCCGTGGATTCGAGCGGCGTCTTTCTGGCGGTGATCAATCGCACTTACTTCGACAGCGATGAATGCCGCAAGGAGATGGACCGTTTTCTTGGCACGCTCAAGGCCGCCAAAGGCGATGGCCGAAAGCTGATGCCGATCTTCAAACATCCCAGCCGCAGCCCCGAAGAGATGCCGGCGGAGTTGCATGAGATCGGACACCACGAGTTCTTCGTGCGTGAGGCGGAGAAGTGGCGCGAACTCGATCCCAAGCGCGACGCGGATGAATACTGGGAACGCATGAGCCGCATGGTACAGGACCTGACGGTGGCTTTGGAATCGCTGCAGGGGAGGCAGAAGCGGCAGGCCCTGGGCAAGGTGTTCATCGCCCGTGTCGCCCCTGAACTGCGGCAAGAACGCGAGCGCCTGCGTAGCGATCTGCAGCAGCGCGGGCTACTCGTGGTGCCCGAGACCGAGTACCTCTGGAACGCCGATGATCATGTTCAGCGCATCCAGAACGACCTGTCCGAAGCGCTGTTGTGCATTCACCTGGTTTCTCGCGCCGAATCGATCGAGCCTCTAACACCGGAGCGAGACCGGCTGCAACTGAAGCTAGCCCATGAAGAGATGCAGAAACGGCAGCGGCCCGCGCCGCTGGTTTGGATTCAATCCGCGGCGAGCACGGCCCAGTGCAACCAGCCGCTCATCGACTACATCGAGCAGACCCTGGCCAACGAAGGCGTCGAATACCTGCAAGGCAGCCTGGAAGAGCTCAAGACTCAGATGCACGATATGCTTCCACAGCCGGCCGCCGAAGACTCAGCCGGACCACGGGAAGTGGCCTTGCTGGTTGAGGAGGCCGATCTGGGCGACCTAGTACCACTAAAAGTACTGCTGGCGGAGCACTTGGGCATAGAGCCGCGGCCGGTCAAATTCTCGGGCAGTACGCCCAAGAGCGACGAGCGACTGCAACGCGCGTTGGAAACCTGCCAGCAGGTGCTGATCTTCTGGTCGCGAGAATCCGACGACTGGGTGACGGACTTACTAGACCTCCCGGCGCTGCAAGGGCACCTGCGCGACAAGAGGGTCTGCATCTACGTCTCGGGTGAGCGTACGGACGAGAAGGATACCTTCGTAACCACCAAGGCCATTGTCGTGCGGGCCGATTTACAAGGCGATTTACAAGACAGTGAGGCCGATTTGCGCCACTTCTTCAATCTGTTGCCGGAGGTGGCGTCATGAGCCTGGACGCTGAACGTTTGGCCGCCGCCAATCCATACCCCGGGTTACGGTCATTCGAGCCCGAGGAGAGTGATCGCTTCTTCGGCCGCCAGCAGCAGATCGCAACCCTAGTGGAGCGTCTGGCGCAAGTGCCATTAATCGCCGTGGCCGGTGCCTCGGGCTGCGGCAAGTCATCACTGGTCAAGGCCGGCCTGATCAATGAGTTGAAGCGGCGGCATGAAATCGACGATGAGACCGAGTGGCGCACCCTTGTCATGAAGCCGGGCAACCAGCCGATCAAAAATCTGGCGGCAGCTCTAACCACCGCCTTGGCCAGCGTCCCGGCCGAGGTGGGCGCCGGGCTGGTCGATGCCGATGGCCTGGATCCGCTGCAGCGCCGCAGTGCTTCATTGTGTGGCCAGTTACGCCTGGGCGAAAGAGCCCTTGTGGAGGTTGTACGCCTGGCCAAGCTGCCGGCCGGCACCCGGGTACTGGTGGTGGTGGACCAGTTCGAAGAAATCTTCCGCTTCAAGCGCTTGGCCGACCCTGAAGAAGCCAGCGCCTTCGTTAAGCTGCTGCTACAGGCGGCGTCCGACTCGGGATCGGGTGTGAGTGTGGTGCTCACGCTACGCTCTGATACCTTGGGCGGCTGCGCCGACTTCCCGGGTCTGCCCGAGATGGTGAGCGCAGGAGGCTATCTGGTGCCGCGCCTATCGCGGACGCAACGCAAACAAGCCATTATTGGGCCGGCCGAGTTACGCGGTGCACAGATCGCGCCGCGCCTGGTACAGCGCCTGCTCACCGATGTGAGTGATGATTTCGACGACTTGCCGGTCATGCAGCACGCGTTGTCGCGCACCTGGCGCCACTGGGCGGAGGCCTGCAGTGGCAGCAGGGCCATTGATCTGGAAGACTATCAAGCCATTGGCGGTGGGAGCGGAGCGTTGTCCAAGCATGCCGACGAAGTCTGCGCCTCACTGGGGCCACTGGGCGCCGCGGGTGGCACGGTGGAACGTGTCTTTCGAGCCCTGACCGAGCGACTTGCTGGAGGAATCGAAGTGCGACGGCCGGTTGAGCTGGGTGAGCTGTGCGCCATCTGTGGCGACGGCACGGCCCAGGCAAACGCCGATGTCGTCCGTGTAGTGGAGCGTTACCGCCGCAGCGACACCGCCTTCCTGCTGCCAGCGAGCAATGTGGCGCTGGGCCACGACTCAGTGATCGACATATCGCACGAGAGCCTAATTCGCAACTGGACCAAGCTGCGCGGCTGGCTCGACGAAGAAGCCGAATCGGCCCGCATTTATGAGCGCTTGGCATCGACGGCGGCACTGAAGGCCAAGGGCGAGGCCAGCCTGTACGGCCAGCCCGAATTGGGGGTCGCGCTTGCGTGGCGCGAGCGGCACTCACCCAACCAGGCCTGGGCGCAACGCTATCAGGGTGACTTCGTGCAGGCGATGGACTTCCTCGATGACAGCCAGGAGCAGGAGCTGGCTACTGAGGCAGCCCGGAGCCGCCGAAAGAGGATCTCGGGGACGGCGTTGGCAGCCGCCTTCCTGGTATTGCTAGTGGGCACCCTGGGCTGGGTGGGGAACGAGGTCTCGCTCAGCACGGAGGCAAAGCGGAAACAGGACAACATGGAGTTTCTCGACAAGATGTATTACGCATATAAACAGAGGAATTCCGACTCAGCCGCCAAGCCGGAGTACTGTAACCCATCTCTGTCGCCTCAAAACACGAACTGGCAGAAAAAGATGTTCAAACAGGTGTGCTATGGGGAGGACGCCGATTACCAAGAGGCGTTGGGCAATAAGCTGGCAGTCCTGCACATGATCAACGCAGGGAAGATCGACGATGTCATTAGCGAGGATACCAAGATAAATATCTCCAAGCTAAAGGGGAAAGACGCAGTGAGGGCGTTTCTCAACCTGCAGAGCGTCGCTGATATGCAACCCATGGAAATGCGTAGCGAAAGTCGGAAACTAATCAATTTGAAAGCGTCGCATGCGGAAGGTCAGGACCCGTATTGCGAACTACCCAAGGAGGAAAAGAAGCGCAGCTTTACTCATCCGGTTCATAGGGAAATCGCCAACGTGTTGTGCGCGTGCGGGAAATGGAGTCTGAACCAGAAGCGCTTGGTTGCAACCTACGAGAATCGTCTGTCGGAAACCAACAAACAACAAGATCTGATCATCGAGAGATTAAATAAATTGACGGAACAGCAGAATAGCTCAGCAGCCAACAAAGGGCAAGAAACTCCGCAGTCCGAGTGTTTGACCAAGACCGATTACAATGCCATGAAAGGAGAAATAGAACCTTTCAATCTGGCCGATGATGAAGAGCCAAAACCGCTGCCGACTGACGCCGAGTGGATCTACTGGCGCGTCGCAAAGAACGCCAGCCGGCCGGAATCCAAGTTCGCCGCGCTCTGGAACGAGGTCGGGGACACTGTGCTCACTTACGGCTGGGCACTGCTGGTGTTGCTGCTGTCGCCCGCGTGGTGGCTGTGGCGCAGATGGCGGCGGCACCGGGGCGCGATGTTTCCCACCCAACCGAGCTTGCTTCGACGCACCGCAGCAACAATCATTGACGGCAGTATCTGCTTCGGAATTATGTTCCTGCCAGTTTTTGCTGAATCGGTGCCTGTAATTGTCGCGATCCTTGCGGCGCTGGCCTATTTGCTGTTTCGCGATGCCATCAGATTCAAGTACAGCCGCTCGATAGGCAAGATTCTATTCGAACTGCGTCCGGTGCGTAATGTTGCCGACGACCGCGGCGCCATCAGCCTTGGCACGTCGGCGAAACGCAACGCACCTTTTATAGTTTGGGCGATTCTCGCGCCGTTCCTAGTGGGCTGGGAGATGTTATTTATCATTCCAAGCCTGGGGGAGCAGCCAGACGAAACGTTGATAGGAACTATCGCGGTCGGACTGTTACTGTTAGTCATGCTCGTCCCGCTGTTGTGGTACCTCTTTAAAGGCAGACGGACTCTAGGTGACATCTGGTCCGGCACGCAAGTTATCGATGCCGACAGTGAGGAATCGCTGCGTGTTGAGTTGCCAACGCGCTTCATCCAACCGAATCCGGCGCCAACGACCCCGATGTAAGCCTCGCGGCAGCACCGCTTACCTGGCCCACATTGAAGAACGCAACCATGTTGTTTTTTGTTCACTCAGCTGAAGTAAAAGGGTGATCAACAAAGTCCCCTTCTTTCACTAGAACGTCATCGATAAGTTTTTGGACATGAATAGTCACACCTCCCAGTGTCTTTGACTTATCAATTGTCGATGATAATTTTTGATCTCTACAGTATCGTCGTTCTTGTGTTATTCACAGGCTACATAAACAGCCAAGCGCAAGACCGCGCTGTTTGTTCATATTCAAAACCAACTTTAGTTCTTACCTGTTCCCTTAAGCCCTGCCATGGCAATCTTTTATGCGAAATTACCTCCGCCTGGCGAGAAATTCGGGCCAGGCTCAAACGTTGCTCACATCATAAGGAGTCAAGGATTCATTAAATTCGATTGAGCCAAATTTCCGCGAGATTACGCTTTTATATATAGCGGCACTCAAATGAATACCGCCAACAGACAAGCCGCAGCTATCTGCGGCAGGTTTTACATTCTTTATTTATTAATCGCAAAAGGAGATTTGCAATGTTATTTAAATCTAAACATCGATTGCTGGCAACCAGCCTTTGCTTTGCCAGTATAGCAATATCGAGCAGTGCGTTCGCGGTAGGTGGAGGCATTGTGTTCAATGTTGATGAAGCACCTGTACCTGCTCGTCCCAATGCTTTTCAGGCCGATAGTATGGATTTTACGTATCACTCTTGTGTAAAAATCGTACAATCCCCAGATGATCCGAATAAGAACATGCTACACGAAATGGGATACTTTTGGATTTCATCCTACCAGGATGTGGACAGCGTAGTGGATTCGCAGATTAACTACTTCCAAAACAACGGCTACCACATTTATGGTGTTTATAGTTTTGAAGCAAAAGGATTGCCGTACCCATCACCTTTAGGTCAAAGAGCCGACTATCGAGCGGCAAAAGGTTCCATCAGTCTTTATCTCGATCCGGATCAAAATACAGTATTGGATCTTGCCAATTGTGTACTTTCGCGGAAAGGTACTGACGACGACAGCCGTATCGGCGGCTCAAATACCGTAGTTGCCGGGGAAAAAACCGAAAAAGCGCTTGGTTTGGCTAATGGTGATTTTGACGTAAGGTTCGTGAACTGGATGTGGGACGATCCTTGCCCGATCGTTCCATTTCCGTCCGACATGTTTGTGTTCAACGCCAATGTTACCCGTTTAATGGGTCCATTGCTCTCGAACCATAGAAACGAAGGCTCGGGAAATCTGTATTGGAAATTCGAATAGAGCACGGCACTGACGGAGCATCAACAGACCGTGAACGAACTGCGCACGGTCTGTTGTATCAAAAAACAGGGACATATACTTTTATAAAATTATTATTTGGTAAATTACTTAATCACCTTTTCGTCAACTAAATTTTGAGAAAGGATGGGTACAGCACCTGAAAAAGATGCTTTTTGTTAGCGGTGTGAAAAAATTGTATTAGTATGTCACAGCAAAGAAGCAACCTAATGCGCAAGCGATTGTGACGAAAGCCTGAGAAAGGCAAAACAGAAATGAGGGCTAACGTCCTTACCAACATCCAGCCAGTCACCCCAGTTGATGTTAAGAAGTTGGGTCCTATTTCCCTCGCTCAAAGCATTTTCCCCTTGGATTATCGGAAAAATACAGAAAAAGCACGGACCGTTAAGGAAATATATTACAAAGACAGTTATAATTTTTGTCATTCTGGTTCCTGGCTCGATAACTTGGTGGGACGGGTATCGAAATACCGTCCTCAAGACCAACCAAAGAAAGTATGACTTGGCTACTTTCCTCGGTTGCAAACGTGCATGAGTCAGCACGATGGCTTTGGGGGTGATGCTATTAATGCCTGATAATAAAATTAAAAATTCTAGCGCGTCGAAAAAGACTCCATTATTTTCCAGCAACAACAAAAGCGTTGCCAATACGAATTTGCGTTTTAAAGACTTACGTGGCGATCACGAGCGATCTATCAGTGAAGATGATACGCCGGAGAGTCCTCCAAATGACATAGAAATGCATGCCGCACCAGCCACCGATAACGAGGCCGGCAATAAAAGCCTATTGACGGCTATTGGCTACGGGCTCTTAGCATCAGCCTTGCTTATTGTGGGGATCCATATTTTTCGCGTTTATCTTTCACCCACCATTGAAGTCGAGGTGGATGAATTCAATACGGTTTCACAACAGACGAGCAAGCGCACTTTTAATCCCCCTCGTGTCACTATCCATAGACCCTTGGATATTGGTGATATTGTATCCAACATAATGAAAGATAAGATTTGGGATATTCATAAAATGCACTTTCTTAGAAAGAATTGGGTACAGCTTGATACAAAAAAACAATCGCAGATTTCGGGGGAAGAATGGTTTAAGGAGTTTC
>JASFLF010000126.1:0-7835 GCA_050118235.1 Gammaproteobacteria bacterium
ACCATAATAAATGGAAAAGAAATCTTTGCCGTTTCTGTCAATGCCGCTGGATAAATGCCCAAAGGTCTTTGTTTTAATAGTGGTGAAAAATTGCGTAAACGCTTCCTTATCCAGGGAATAATAATCAGCCAGTTCCATAATGAGCGCTTGCAGTTTCTCCATAGCGAATTCGGCATTATATATATTGACATCAAATGACGTTCGCGGATTGGTCTCTTCTTTGGCTTCCAGGTAGAAGATATCTTCGTCTTCGATTGTTCGTGAGGCCAGTTCAAAGATCTTGGCGGCGATGTGGAGTGGGGTGGAGTCTTTGTCATTGTAGATAGCCAGCATTCTTTCCAGTCTTTGAGTGCGGCTTAGTGATGGATAAACCGTGTACTGAGTTATGGTATGGCGATCCGGATGGTTGATATCCCATTTGATTGCTGAACACAAATGAATGCTGCGGTGAGTTTTACTTGCGTCGTCATGCTGTTCTCTATAACGGGCTTCATATTCAAAATAGGTCTTGTAAATACTGCCGCTTTCATTGTCTTCATAGCCAAAGTGAATGACGTTTGCTTTGGTGAGCGACTCGTTAGCAAAATCCAGCAGATCAGGCGGAATATTGAGGCGGCGGCAGATTTCGATAATTTTCTTGTCATGATCGGAACCTATGCCCAATTTGCCGACGCTGCATAAGATTCTATTGGGCAAAAAAATTTTTTCCTGCATTTTAAAAGAACGTTCAAAACCAAAAGCGATATTTAGGTTTTTAATCAACTCAAACAATAGTTCACCATGAGGCGACAGTTGTACAAATTCCGGGAGACGTGTTTTGTTTGGAGTGTTCATACTTGCCTTAATGTCTTTTGTTAGCGAATGATCAATTATTAAGCAGTAGTTCAATTATTGTCAAAACTAGTACATTTGTACCATTGCGACAGATCGCTTTTTTATTATAAATTCGGTTTTAACTTCCCAACTTGGGAAAAATAGACCAAATAATATACAGAAATAATATATGGGGCTTCCTTTTTATCCTTTAAACCATCACAAGTTCAAACCAAATCAAGGAGTTGTCTATGAAACGCTCGGGATCGTTTTTGTCTCGTCAATTGCGTAAGAATAAAAGCAAGAATAAAGGGCAACAACCATTATCTACAAGTCGTAAATTGGAATTCGAGACTTTTGAGCCGAGGTTGCTGTTATCAGCCGATCTCGCCCCGATGGATACGGGGGAAAAAACTACTCTTTTTGATGCAGCTCTGATGCAGGAAGCGCCGGAACTTGTGGATGAACTGCCGGTAATTCTCGACTATGAAGCCAGAGAGGATTCCGGCACAAACCAGTCCGCATCATCGCTACTGTTTAATCAGATTATCTTTTTGGATTTGGACGGTGCCGATTCGGTGGATTATGAGGGGCCTGTAAGCGTCGCAGACGTCGAGGTACCAGAGTTTGTAGCCCCGGGTGCCTTGGCAGACCAGACCGATGCAATTATTGATTCTATGTTGGCGCAACTCGGTGAGGAGTTTGCCGGTTTTGGGGTGCAGTTTACCGCCGCGGAACCGGTAGACAGAGCCGATTTTTCTACGATTTATATTGGCGGCGACGGTGCGGCGTTCAGTGAATACGGCACGTTCATTGGTTTATCGGAGCAAGTGGATGAAGGCAACCTGGACAAAACAGACAATGCGTTTGTGTTCTCTGACAACATCGATTTCAGTGGTTTGAGCGCCTCGGCGTTTAGTCAGCAATTGGCGGAAATTGTGGCCCATGAGACTGGCCATTTGTTAGGTTTTGAACACGCCCACAAAGTAAACAATGGTGAGGCGGGTGCCCTGGACGAAGTGGCTTGGAAGCCTTATTCGCACGTGGAAATGGCCAAGGATGTGCGTGCAGATTTGATTGAAGATGGGAAGCTTACCATTGCCGGTGAAGAGTATGATGTTCACCCCCTTATTGTGCAAGCACTGGAAAAATTTCCTTCGTATTATTATGCGGGCGCGGTAGGGCCCGATGGTTTTCCTGACCTTGTCATGGGCCAAGGTATTGTGCATCCCAACTCAACCGGAGCCTGGGTAAGTCATATTCTGGACAAGGCGTGGGAGGCGCAAAGCTCCGATAGTTACACGGATGCGGAAAAATCACAGTTCCTGGCGTTTGCTTACGGCTACGCTACCCACACAGCCGGGGATACGTTTGCACACTCACTGGTCAATGAGTTTTCTGATGGGCCGTTCCCTGAGCTTTTAAAAGTTGTTTCCGACGCCGACGCCGCCGCCAACGCGATTCGTCACTTGATCGTCGAATCTTATATGGCGACCGCCAATCCAGGCTACGACATCAGTGATGACCGCACCAAACTTGCTAACGGTGATGTGAGTACCGACAGCTCTCCCGGAATCGAATTCGATGCGCCGTCTAATTTTATTTATGAGGCGATCATTAAAGATTTACCCGATTTGCCGGGACAAATAGAAAAGTCACTATTCGATTTTACCGGGAGCGAGGTAGCGGATTTAATCGCCAGCTTAAACAGTTCGGCCGCATCGGACAGCCAACTAGCCAATGCCGATTTAAGGCAGGCGTTTCTAGACCGTAGTGGTACAGAAATTCTGGCACCTGTTACCGTTATTGATGGTGTTGAAATACCCGCAATAACGGTTTTCGGTACGACCTTGGATGAAAACACCACGGTGACCGCAATCGGCACTGCCGGTAATGCGTGGGGTATTAAAAGCGGCTATACCGACTACGTAGTTCGGGTAGGCGTAGATACGGGCGGTAACACAGTCCTAAACGTCTATGAAACCGAAAAGTCGCGCGGTCAAGTGCTGAATGTGTTTGTCGGACTTCGCGATACGTTATACCAATTCAAGAATTCCACAGTATTTGACAATGGTTTGTACCAAGTACCGGTAGACCCCGATTTCGGTGAGCCGTTTGCCCAAGCGGTCGACCGGGTTCTCACCGGTGCCGAGCGGGTAATACGTGGTGAAGGGCCTTATACCAAAGATGAGCTGCTGGCGGACGTGGGAAGCTTGTGGGGGGATATTGAAGGCTTTTTTGCGCCGATTATACAAGCTTTCGCGGAAGCCGATGAAGTCGATCTCAGTAGCGCCATCCCGCGAATTCTCAGTACGCTGGCAAAAGCCGCCGGTGATATCACCTCCGATTCGGCCATTTATGTACGATCCTACGTGGATTACTGGATCAAAAATCTGGACGAGGGTTTGAAAAACTACGGTGACCTCAATCTCGCATTATCGAAAACACTGTATGACCCGCAGACGACTCGAGATTTACAGAATCAAGTAGCCGACGGCTATGGAGCGGATGTGGCAGGTGCTGGCGCTGATTATTTTGACAAGCGCGCTGAAAAAGAAGGCGGAGTCAACTTATTCGACGTTTTATTAAGAGAAATTGACGATCCTAATCACGACGGTACCACCGAAGAATCGTATTTTAACAAAGACCTTATCTCCATGTTGGGCATGCCTAACAAATTAGGAGAGTTGCGAGCGGGTTTTGTTGATTTTCTGGCAGAGTTAGACCAAATGGTATTGGAGCCTGCCAGAGGCCTGGCGCCGCCCATAATGGAATTAGTGGATAAAGTCATTGAATTTATTACAAAACCGATTAAAGATGCTATCGAGAATTTCGTCAGGGATCAGGTGCGCGAAAAATTTGGTATTGATATAGAGGTGTTCGAATACCTATCAGACAATGCCGATAAGGTGATCAGTTTAAAATCCATTACCTTGAATCCCGGTACACCTGAGGAGCAATCCTACCAATTGTTTAAAGACGGCGATCGGGAAAAACTCGATGGTTATCTCGGTTTCGTGGGTGACGATTATTTTGAAGTTTTAGATGGAGCGCAGCTCGAGGCGCCCATCACCTTAGGTAAAGACCAATACCAAATAACCATCCAGCTGGAATACCAAAAAGACCAATTCGGCAACGTTCGCGGGGACCTCAAGCCCAACGCGGAATTTGACAAGGATAAATTTGCCGCGTTTGCCAACGCCCGCATGATGTCAAAACTGGTTCTGCTCCAGGAAACGGTTGTTCGCGGTGTGGACGATGTTCGCGGCGGGCAGGATCCCAAAACCATCAGTAAACTGCTTAGCGATCTTATCGGCCAACCCTACGACTTTGCCGCCATGACCTTGAACGGTAACCACGGCGGTAGCCTCATAACGGCAGTGATGCCTGGTGTTGTTGACGAATACGGGCAACCCGTGAGCGCATTAGCCAAATACGGCTTACCATTGTCCGCTGATCCCTGGATGTCGACTATCGATTCAGATGCCATTTGGCGTGCGAATTCGGAGACAGCGACATCGGAACAATATCGCAAGAACAGAGCGACAACCAGCGGGGAAGTTGAGTGGACATTTGCCGTCGATAGCGGTGCCAGCTATTTCGTGCAAGCGGATTGGCTTACGAACAATAGTTTGATGCCTGCCATGGGGCAATACCAATTGTTTGATGATCTAAATCCCATTGGCGGACCAATTGTTGTGGATCAATCGACGTTTCCTTCGGGTACCCGTCCGGACGGAACGGATTGGGTAAATGGCGAAGATTGGGGAAACTTAGTTCTTGGTTTAACTCCAATCAATGTCAGTAGCGGTATATTGCGAATTGTGTTTACGGCTACGCCAGGGGCGGTTGCTGAAGCCGTGGTTGTGGCAGGCCGGGTGCGTATTGAAAATGCTGCTGATCAAGAGGATAACCGAATTGTATCCTATAAAACGCCTGCCGCTGATCTTCAGCAGTATGGTGATACTTATAATGAGTCGCCGGCCGTTTTGTTCGAAGTCACGAATACATTGCAAGTGGCGGACATGGTCGCGGAACTGGAGGCCACGGTCCTTGCGGATGGTCGTCTGCCGCCGAACACGGTTACTGAAGCCGTATTCGCCAATCCCGGTCCGGGAATCAATCCGGAACCGCTGATCGGTGGTTCAGATACTAAATTAGCTGTGGTGTCCGAATTGATTCCCGGTCAAAAATGGCTAATTTCAAATGTTGAACCCGTCAATGCAGATACTACCAATGCCACGGCGTATACAGAGAGGTATACGGTAGAGCTAATCAACGCAGGTATGGCTGATGCCAAGCTGGTTGTCAGCATGGACTGGCAAAGCATCGCTTATCCCACCGGCAACGGTAATTTTCCTTTATGGGAAAGTGCAACGCTGCGTGACAGTGCATTCCGTCAACTGTTCCGCGACTGGATCAATGGTGATGTGGCGTATCAAGATTGGTTGGACGGTCAAGGCTCAATTGCCAACGTCCCTAATAACTTCCCTGATTTCGGTGATGAACCTACGACAGATCCAGCGGGAGCACTAGGTGGGCCAGCACCTACTGGTACCTTTTTAGCTCCCGAAGCCTATTTGACGGCGCCGGTGCTTAACGCCAGCGGTACCTATGAATTAGATTACAATGGTGGCCAGGTTGATTTGGCTAATTTGGCTTTGTTAGGCGCAGGCGCTTCGTTTGTTGAATACAATGTCGATGGCCAGCTCAAACGCGACTTAATATTGGATCAATTCGCTTTTACGAATATTGATCAAAACGCCGCGGACACCACCGTAACCATTGATGGCACCAACACCGCCATTATTGTCGATAACATTATCATCAAAGGCTTTTTGGGTTCCGTCGGTTTTGACAAACTGAATATCATTGCTAAAGAGTCTATCGTCATCGAGGACAGTGCTATGCTGTCCAGTCGGTTTATTTCGACCGTGACGAGTGAAACCGACTATGTCGCCGCTGCCTCCGAAGGCAACTCCGGTAACATTATCCTCAAAGCACCGAAAATAGTCATTGGCGACAACGCCAGTGTACTAGCCAACGCCGATGGCGCATATAACGCCGGTTTTATCTATATGGAAACGGTTGTGATGAGTGGCGCGGATGCGCCGGTTGTCCAGATTGGTGACGGAGCTACCCTGCTAGCCACCACGGGCGATGGTGACTATGGCACTGTTGCCGTAGAAACACTCACCAATCCGGATCCTACGGGCGCACCCATAGAGTTATTTGAAGGCGATATCAGCATTTATGCCTACAAACCGGTAACCCAAACATGGGAGTTTTTCGGCATTGATGGGTTTAACTGGCTGAGCAGCGAAGCGCGCATCGAGGTCGGTGCAGATACGGATTTATCCGGTAACAACATCAAGATAAACACCAAAGCCACCACTGACAAGCAAGCGATCTTGGATTCGGTGGATTTCGCCGGCGCTACCACATCATTGGCCTACGCGGATTTGAACGCTGATGGCTATATGGATTTGATCATGGGTAATCATGATCAGGTCAATCGCCTGATGCTCAACGATGGAACTGGGAAGTATCTGCCGGGAATCAATATCAGCACAGACAAAAATGATACGACCGCTGTGGCTGCAGGTGATGTGAACTTGGACGGTTTGGCCGATATCATCGTTGGCAATTCTGGTTCCGGACAATTGCTGTTAAACGATGGCGGCGGTTTTGCGGCTGGAAACAACCCGTTTGTGGCTTCCACGGGGTTGATAAACTTAGATGGTTTAAACATCAGCGCTTTTGCGTTAGACGATGTGGATAACGACGGCGACAAGGATTTGGTGGTCGGAGTTAATGGCGGCGCCAATTTGTTGTATCTAAACCAAGGTCTGAACGCCAGTGACGTATGGTTAGGATTTGCCTCCGGTGCGGCCATTGGCGGCGGTGAGGCGCAAGACACCACATCGTTAGCCTTGAGCGATTTAGACGGCGACTCGGATCTCGACTTGGTGGTGGGCAACTATGACCAGGCAAACCGTGTCTATCTATTTGACAGTACCAGCCACAGCTTTCTTGCCGGTACCGATATACTCAGTGGCGAAACCGACAATACCACTTCCATCGCCTTGGGTGATGTTAACAACGACGGCGCCAAAGACGTTGTGTTCGGCAACGATTTATTGGTAGGCGGAGACCGCAACCGGGTGTTCTTAGGCAATGGCGCCGGCGGATTTATTGTCGATGCTGGCGATCCTGCGGCAGGATATATCCCTAGCGAGTACCACCACACCAAAGCCGTTTCCCTGAGCGATATCAATAACGACGGATTTGATGACCTCATCGAAGGTAACGACGGCGAATCGACCCGTGTCTATCTGAGCGACGGTGTGGGCGGTTTTACCTCCGGCATCGATATTACCGCTGCCGCATTTCCCACCTCGGCGTTAGCTTTGTTCGACGCCAATAACGACGGCGATAAGGATCTAGTAGTCGCTAACAATCGCGGTGTCAATCAATTGTATGAAATGGGCGGCACCCTGGCGTTCGATTCCCAAGCGGATGTGGATGCCCTAAACAATACCATTAATCTGGGCTCGAGCTTGCACGGCCTGATCGACGGTGATGCCGTGATTTTCCGCACCGACGGTGCCGCTTTGAGCACCAATGGACTGAGTGATAAAACCACTTATTATGTAGACGTGGTGGATGCAGACCCGGCGCTGGTGCGCTTATTTACTTCACGCGCTGAGGCTTTGGTGGGCGATACCGCCACCGCGGTTGTGTTAACTGAAGATACGGCAACCGATAGTTCAAGTTATCGTTTTGAAATGGCGGGAATTACCCGTACGTTTAACTCAGTTGCCGACGTTGATGCTGCCAACAACACCATCCATTTTGCAACGGCGCAACATGGCTTGACCAACGGCAGTGTTGTGTTATTCCGCACCGGTGATGCTTCAGCCAGTGCCATTGGTTTGAACGACAAGAGCGCTTATTACGTGGGGGTTGATGCTGTCGATCCTGCCTACATCCGCTTATTCGCCAGCCGCGCCGATGCTTTA
>JASFLF010000127.1:0-7823 GCA_050118235.1 Gammaproteobacteria bacterium
TCCATTAACAACAGGCGGCCGCCGATTTCCAAGCAGGTGAAGTGGGCGGTGAGCAGAATCACACTTTTACCGCTGGCAATGGCGTTTTTCAGGTGTTCCAAGCCATGGTAATGCGCCAGGGAGCGCAGCTTATTATCGGGTGCCCACCATGCCAATGCTGTTTCCAATCCCGCCGTGGCCACCGACTGGAAGTTGCGTTTCAACAATTCGTTGCGGCTAGCCTCGTCTAATTCCGGAAAACACAGCCTTAGATTCACGGCGCCTATGTGCCTGCGCTTGGACATCACTCTGTACATGAGATTGCCCATACCTTTACCCAGTCGCAGCAGTAAAGGGTAGGGCAATATCGGTATGCTTCTGATAATGCCAATGCCCAGCCAAATCGGCCAGAATTTTGGTGCTAGAAAGTCTGTTGGGCGGAACGCGTCTCGACTTTGATTCACGATAACATTAAGCGCCAAAAGCGCCGATTATTTTTCCTCCAGCCATTTATTGATTCTTTCTAGTGCGGCCTGGTCCAGACTCCCGGCGGCTTGCAGCAATCGTAACCACGAGGAAATGTAATCGTAGCGTGCTTGGGAATAGTTATTTATGGCTGAAAACAACAAGCTTCTTGCATTTAACACATCGACGGTGGTGCGGGTGCCCACTTCAAAGCCAGCTTCGGCTGCTTTTAGAGCGCTTTCGTTGGATACTACGGCTTGTTTTAACGCTTGCACCCGGCTGATTCCGGAGATGACGCCTAAATATTCGTTGCGCGCCCTACGTTGAACTTCGCGCTTGGTTTGTTCATAGGTCTCGCGGGCATAGCGCAAGTCTTGTCTGGCCTGGGAAACTGCTGATTTGGTGCTGCCACCGTTGTATAAATTCATATTGAAGTTTAAGCTAACGCTGGAATTGTTAACGTCACCGTTAACAAACCGTTGAGTGCTGCTGTCAATATAGTCATCGCCTTCTGTGCGTTGGTAACTTCCGTTTAAGTACAACGTGGGAAAATAACCGGCCCGCTGTAAACTGACGGTTTCTTCGGCTTGGATGACCACTTGTTGCGAAGTCAGCAGGTTGTAGTTTTTATCCAATGCAGTTTCGGTCCAATAATCGATATTGTCGGGATCCGGGCGGGCGACAAACGGGGTTTTCTCACTCAGTACGGCCAGGCTATCATGATATTTGCCGGTAATAGACCGTAATGCTTCGCGGGCGTTGTTTAAAGCGTTTTCGGCCTCTATGGTTCTGGCTCTGGCCAAATCAAACCGGGCCTGCGCTTCATGCACATCCGTGATGGCCACTAAGCCAACATCAAAGCGCTGTTTGGTTTGCTCGAGTTGTCGGCCAATGGATTCTTGTTCCGCGTTAGCGAATTCCAGATTATCCAGGGCGCGTAACACACCGAGATAGCCATCCGATGCCCGCACAATCAAGTTCTGTGTCGCCGAAGCAAAATCGGCTTCAGCTGCACTGATGTACGACTTTGCCAAGCGGCTCTGAATGGGAAAGTTGCGATTGTAGATCGCTTGGCTCAGTGACACTCCGTATCGAATGGAGTCGGAATCCGTGGTCGTGGTGGAAGTCTCGGTTTTGTTTTTAGAGCCTCCCGCACTAAGATCGACAGAAGGCAAATAATTGGAATCGGCCTGGCCTTTGGATTCGATGGTTGATTGTAAAGTTGCTTCCGCCGCTTTAAAGGTCGGATCGTTTTCCAAAGCCAATTGATAGATTTGTAACAAGTCTTCGGCATGCGCGGCGGAGACCCATAAGAAGCCCCATAGCGAGCCAAAGAACAGGAGGGCTACAACTGCGCCTGGTTTCGATTTATTGTTATTCATGAAAAAACAACCCCTTCAATGATTGTTGGCTAGTAGGTCGGCATGCTGGGCTCCACTTCATTAGCCCAAGCCTGAACGCCACCGGATAAATTAAACACATTGGTAAAACCCATATTCACCAAATAAAGACAAACCTGTTGACTGCGAATTCCGTGGTGACAGATGACCACGGTAGGCTGATCGCGGTCTAACTGATCGACGGCGCTATGTATTTGCCGCATGGGGATCAGTTTGGAACCTTCAATGCGGCAAATATTAAACTCCCACGGTTCACGCACGTCCAGCAGCAGCGGCGTGGACTGACCGTTGTCCAGCAGGTTTTTGAGATCTTGTACATGAATTTGCTGCATTCGGATACATAGGCTTAAAAATATTAGGAAATGTTAATATAGCAATAGTTAAAACACAAATGCTTCAGGTTGCTGCACGTTTTGCAGGGCGGGAACCACCGTTTCGAATAAGGCTTCCTCGCGCCATTGATTCTCACCGACACGGGTGAATAAATACACCGTCATCACCGGCTCCTTGCCCACGGTGACGCACATTCGTCCATTAATCGCTAATTGGTTTTTCAAGCCGTCGATCATCAACGGTATGGAGCCGGTTACCACAATAACGTCATATGGGGCGTTTTTCTCCCAGCCGTTGGCGGCATCGCCGGTTTCAATAATCACGTTATTGATATTATGGGTTGTTAACTTTTGTTTCGCTTGCTGGGCGAGTTCAGGCACAATTTCGACGCTAATGATTCGGTCCGCTAATTTTGCCAGCAACGCAGTCATGAAACCACTGCCGGTTCCAATTTCCAGCACTTTATCATTGGGTTGGATATTCAGTGCTTGAAGAAAACGGGCTTCCTGGATGGGTTTTAGCATGGTTTGGCCGTAGCCTATGGGGATATGAATATCGGCATATGCCAGATTTCGATAGTCCGCCGGTACAAAATCTTCCCGCGGCATTTCACTGATTAAATCCAGTACGCGGGGATCCAGTACCTCGGCCGGCCGGATTTGCTGTTCGACCATGTTAAAACGGGCAATTTCCAAGGAATTGTGCTGTTGCGCAGTTGTATTATCCATTATATAAAACCTTTGATAAAAACCTGTGATAGAGAACTGTTCTTGTTATCGTAACCTGTCGCGATATCCGCATGGTTTAGGGTGATTAGCGGCTGCCGACGGAACGCTAAAAGATACGGAGTTTGCGCTTTCGTGGCAAGAGCAATGTGTCAAAAAGCGGTTATTATATATAGCAAAACCAGGATGCTCCCAGAGATTTATCAGTTCATGCTAATATACTGGATTTCTTGGCCAACTCTGCTAGCCAAATCAAGCGTCATACGTAAGTAATTTAGAGTCATTAATAGGGGTATTTCACTAGTGTTTAATTTTAGTAAAAGGTTATTAACTCCACTGAAACGGGTTAGTCACCCGAGAGATTGCATTTGATGCAACAAGGAAAAAAATTTGCGTTGACCGTAGTGCTGATTGGCATAGCGGTTATCTGGGTATTAATGCCGATTCGGGTGAGTATCCTGGCACCCAGGCTGGGAATCCCGGTGATTAGCCAAGCCGGCGAGCCTATTCGCATCGTCATCAAAACTTCCTTGCCATTTTATTATCCTACGATCCACTGGCAGTTGCGTGCGGGTGACAAAAACTATGCATTGCCGGAAATTTCCACCCACACGGGCTTTGCCACCAAAGAGTTTTTGGTTAAGTTACCCGGCAATATTCAAACCGGGGCTTATTCGCTGATCGCCCGATTCAGTGGAGACCGGCAGATTGAACATCGCAAAACAGTGCATATTATTGATTCCGTCCCCGAAGAATTTTCCATAGTCCAACTTGCCGATTTACCAACTTTGGGAGGCGATGAATCCGGTGACAAACTTTTGCAGCAAATCATCAGTGAGGTCAATATCATCAATCCCAATGTGGTATTGTTCACCGGGGATATCGCCTATGGAGGTAGTTGGGATCAATATCGCCGCTTAGTCGATGCGATGGCCCGGGTGGATGCGCCAGTGGTTGTCGTAGCAGGCAACCATGAGTATGAAGGATGGGCCGGATATCTACACTATTTTGTCCAGCCTTATCATGTTGTCGACTACGGGCGATACAAGTTTATCAGTCTTAACTCCGGGCACAGTCGCGATCAAATCACCGAAAGCCAATATCAGTGGTTGTTGAGGCAATTGCAGCAATCGAAGGATCAAATCCCCATTGTGCAAATCCATCATCCGTTACATCACAAACAAGGACAACATGGATACGTGCACGTCAAAGCCGATGAACTCACGGCGTTATTTAAACAGTACTCTGTGCCCATTGTATTATCCGGGCATTGGCACGGTGACATGGTTTTCGATGAACAAGGCAAAGAGCACCATGATACCTGGGACTTCCCGGGAATCCCGTATGTGACCACCACTACCGCCGGCGCTGACCTGAGGGCGGACTACTCCGCTTCGCCATTACACCACGGCTACCGGTTGATTCGACTGAAAAACAACCATCTCGAATCCTACACCTATGACTACGATGGTGATGGTGAGCGGGATGCCGCGGCTTCAATTCCGGTTGGAAAACTCAATGTCACCCATCGTGGCAATACCGTCACAGTTGATAACGAACTCAACGAGTCTTTCCCCAATGCCAAAGTTACCATAGCTACCCAAGACCTGGATGCTCAATGGCAACCCACCCGGGGCAAAATTCTGCGGCAAACACGGCAGGGCGGCAACAAAGTGTATGAAATTCTCGTTGACCTGCCGGCGAAATCACAGATCACCGTCGGGTTAAAACCCCAAACAGAGCAATAACCATGTTAACTTATATATTGTATTTTCAATTCGTGTTTATGTATCTGATGGTGTTGGTCATTGGCTTGGTTGTCTATGGCTCCGATTTCGACAGCATAACAGGGTGGTTGTATGTCACACCATTAATCGTATTAGCGCTTGTACACAGATGGGTGTGGGTGCGGCGGTTTGACCTCGGTTCAGGCACCAAATCAAGAATCATCAGCGGCATCGCTGCGCTTGCCGGATTGTTTGTTTACGCTCCCTTGCATATGGATTATTGGGATGAACATTCCGTAAGCCAGGCGTTGGGCATGGCAGTATTAGGGGTGAGTTCGTATCTGATGAGTGTTATCGCTGCCGCTGAAATAAACGCCCAAAATGCTTCATGCCGGCGCTGTGCTACAGGGGCGCTAGCACTCATCGGAATATTCTGGTTACTGGCAATGTATTATCCGATGATCATTGTGTTGTTACTCGGTCTTGTATTCATATTATCGATACTATGGTTTAGCCCACAGCGGTTTAGCCCACAGCGGTTTAGTCCACAACAAAACAGGCAAAAAGAGGCGAGCAATGATACCGCGCAAGCGGATGTTATTGCGAAATACACCCTATTTTTACTAGCAATCGATATAGGTTGCATTATATGGGATTTTCAGGTCAATACGACTTGGGCTTATTTTGTCGGAATTGCTTTTATTGCGGCAGCGCTTGGGTTTTATATAAGGCTTGTCGGCGACTCCGAGCGACTTGACCAATCAGTATATATAGCCGCTATCGCGAATTTCACATTGGCCGTTGTATGGCCTGCTTATCTATTGTGGAGTTTGCATGCCATAGTAGCGGGACTATGTGTGGGGTATTTACTGCCGCAGGCGATGTCGCAGCCCGGTTACAAGGTTAGTCCGCGTTTGTCTTTGGGGTGGATGGTTTGGGTTTTTATGGGGCTGGTGTTGAGCAACGCTTGGTATGCTAATTTGCAGTGGGCGTTTACACGTTTAATCGTGGTGTTGCCGTTTGCCGTTTTGGGTATTTTATATATGAAGTACCGAGTTACGGCATTAAAGTATCATGTATGACTTATATAGTTTTCGGCAATAATAAGACAATACCGGATTCACACATAGATACCGACGAGGATATCGTCGCTAAATTGTATAAAAACTGATCAAGGCAAGCGTACGGAAAGAAGCGTGAAGGGTAATCCGTGAATCAACAACTCGGCTAATATCAAAACCTTAGGGATTCAATAAGGGGCCGTCATGGCGCGTGAGGTCAATATACCTACTTAATCAATACTTATTCGTGTGTGTTTTTTTACGTAAAGCAAGGTGCATTTTCCATAGGGATTTGATATAGTGTCAGCGTTTTTTGGGGGCCTTGAATCAGACTATTCTGACATCTTGTGTCATAGTTTGATCGTTAGTTTGATACCAGGGTTTAAATTTATGGCATTTCAGAGGGCGAAGAGATGCATATATATACGCAAGAACAAAACAAGAAACGGGTATCACGTGTGATGGCTTTCGGATCAAGCCGGTTAATTTTTCTGTCATTTACAACTTTACTTATTTTTTTACCTCTACAACAAGCTGCCGCGAATAGCAGAATTGCCAATCAGGTGCTGGCAGCATGTGCTCCCAACCCTACCGTCCCTGACGTGAATTCTTGCTCGGCGTGTCATTCCACGACCAATAACCGGGGGCCAAATGATTTAACTCCCGCAGGCGAATGGGCTCTAAGCAGCTCTACGTATAACAATTTTTGTCCCAATACAACGCCAACACCGACGCCAACACCGACGCCAACACCGACGCCAACACCAACACCAACACCAACACCGACGCCGGGTATGGGTATGAGTTCGCAACCTCCTAGCACCGGTATGGGTATGGGGCGAGGTGGTGACGACGATGACGATGATGACTATGAAGATGACGACGATGACGGCAGGAGTGCCAGTAGTTTTCGAAGCAGTTTCAGTAGTAGCGGTTTACGTCGATCTTCGCGTAGGAGTCGCGACGATTAATTAGCTCGTAGAGCCACAAAGCAAAGTTCACAAAAAGGGGGATTCGTCCCCCTTTATTTTGCAGTTTGACTCATTCCTCTTAAAAATCCACCGATCTGTCTACATTTTTCGACGATCTGTACCTAAAATGACACTTGTATCTATCTGCGGAATCGGATACTTTGATCGTAATACCAGCTAGGGGTGCGCCGCCTACTAAGCGTTTGTTCGTCTTGTAAGCCAACAATGACTAAGATTCGCCGCCAGTGGGCTTCAAGTAGGGCGCTGAGATTAAACCCTTTGAACCTGATCCGGCCTGTACCGGCGTAGGAAAGCTTCCATAAAAAGCCTATCTCCCCCCGTCGTATTCAGCGCCTCAGAACCAATAGGACGACAATAGGACGAAAACCATGAGCGCAACTCCAGAGAAATTTCTTGGCAAGACGGCAAAAATCAACCAGGCCTCCATACAGCCGTTTCCAAATTCAAAAAAAGTCTATATCACGGGGAGCCGGCCCGACATCAAAGTGCCTATGCGTGAAATCACTTTAAGCGCCACGCCCATCCAAAACAACGACGGGACCCCCGGCTTCGAACAAAACCAACCGGTTCTAGTGTACGACACGTCCGGGCCTTACTCAGATCCGGAGGTCGCCATCGATATCCGCGAGGGTCTGCCCGAGGTGCGCACGGCTTGGATAGAAGAACGTGGCGATAGCGAACAATTGCCGGATTGCAGTTCTGAATATGGCCGTACACGTGCCCGGGACAAAAGCCTGGATCATCTTCGCTTTAACCATTATAGAAAACCGCGTCGCGCTAAAGCCGGGCATAACGTTACCCAAATGCACTATGCGCGCAAAGGCATTATCACACCGGAGATGGAATACATCGCAATACGGGAAAACTTGCGACGGGAAACCTTGGCCGCACATATCGCTCAACAACACCCCGGACAGTCCTTCGGCGCCAGCATTCCGCAACAAATTACCCCGGAGTTTGTCCGCGATGAAGTAGCCCGCGGCAGAGCGGTTATCCCCGCCAATATCAATCATACGGAATTGGAGCCCATGATCATCGGCCGCAATTTTTTGGTGAAGATCAATGGCAACTTAGGAAATTCGGCGGTGACTTCTTCCATCGAAGAAGAAGTGGACAAGATGACCTGGGGCATACGCTGGGG
>JASFLF010000128.1:0-7741 GCA_050118235.1 Gammaproteobacteria bacterium
GTAATCCATCATTACAACCGGGGCGGGGATAAAGCGAAAAATCAAGACAAACGTATTAAACCGTTGAAATTGAGTGATAAAGAAAAGCAGGAATTGAAAGAATTTTTGCTGTCCCTAAAAGGCGATCTTCCTAAAATAGATTATTAGTCGTTGCAGCGATTCCCCATTTAAAGCCGCTATACAGCGGCTTTTTTTTTGAGCAATCGCTATACTAAAGAGTTTAAGCACTATAAATTGGGCATCTAATTTTTTGCAGATTCCCGCTAGCAGATTGTTCCGTTACAATAATGGCTGGCCGGCTTTTTTGACGGAATATTGCCGAACCAAGCGATTACACCGCACTTTGGAAAATTCGATTTTTCTACGTATTCATATTAAACTACGTACGAGATTGGTACTGAAAGTATATATCTTAATCAAATACTAAACTCTATTTGGCATATTTCTCGTCAATGTTTGCCCTATGTCACTGTGCTCAAAAAAAAATAACATAGGATTATTGAAATTGATGACACTTTCTAAATGACCTATCAATCCGGTTGAACTACGATACGTATGATAATACAGTTATCCTTGGATCCATTGAAGATATTTCGACTATAAAATCAGTTGTGTATTACGGGGAGTCAAAATTATGAAAACAATTATACGAAATTCAATATTTGCATTTGTTATATTTCTTACAATTTTACTTAGCGCTTGCTCTGGCGGCGGTGGTGGAGGCGGCGGTGGTGGTGGACAACCGCCAGCAGATACAAAAGTTGGTGGTTCAGTTGTAAAAGGTGTCATTAAAAACGCCACTGTCGATATATACGCGATTAGTAACGGTCAAATTGGAGCCTCGCCGCTAACCAGCGTAACCACAAATAGCAATGGGGCATATTCGTTTACTTTGTCACCGGATTTTAGCGGACCTGTCATGGTGGAGGTTCACAACAACGCCTCAGACAACGCAACCATGACTTGTGACAATATTGGTGGCTGCGCCGGGCATGCGTTTGGCGCGGACATGCCGCTGGGTACAGTAACACTCAAAACCTATGTGCAAAACGTTACCGGCGGTAGTTCTCAAACCGCCAGCATCACTCCGTTTACCCTCATGGCCGCCAAGCTTCTGGATAAGCAAGTTGCGGACGGGCAGGTGACATACAATGCACAATCGATCGCAGACGCCAACTCTCAAGTGGGTAATTTGCTCAGCATTAACAACATTGTCATTACAACACCACCAGACATTACCAAGACTACCTCGGCAGATGCCGATAGTAATTCGTTAAAATACGCGCTTTTATCCGCGGCAATTACTGCAATAGCACAACAAGACCATGCAGGCGATATCTCCGCCGCGATTACTGCATTGGTTAACAGTTTTACAACTACATCACACGAGGGACAATTACTCAATAAGGATATGGCGGATGATCCTGCGACTATTAGTTTGTCGGAGTTGATGGAATCGGCAGAAATGCTGTCATCGTACTTGCCGATAGAATTCACCTATGGCGGCAATGTTACCAGTCAGCTTTCCAACCTAGCGACCATAGCGCAGAACAGCGCTGACGAATGGACGAGTGCTGAACCGAGTCCGACGGGTGACATGGGTGATTTGGACAAAGTGAAAAACTTTGTCGCTGACGTGCGCACATGGGGTCATGTGATTGAAGAAGAATTTAATGCGAATACCGGGCAGTTGCAATCGCGCATGGATGCAGCCGGTACTACGTTGGACATCGCTGCGCCCTTGCTAAGTGAAGCTTTTGACTACGCGGCAAATGCGGCGCTCGAAGCATTTAAGACAAACGCCACTGTTGTGTTGTCGGAATATTCTCCAGATCCAAACAATCCGGTGACCGCTACTGGTGAGGCCACCATTTCCGGGGACACAGTTACCGTAACCGGAACCGCAAATGGCACGAGCATTAATATGGTAATTGATTTTCCCGCTACGTTAACCGGAACTGAGTTCACATTGACCATGACCAGTGCCACAGTGAGCAACAGCGACGCCGAAATTGTAGTTACACAACCAAGCAGCATGGTACTAATTTTTGAGGAATCGGTTGATCTAACTCCAATTCAATCGGGAGGGACGTTAGAGTCGATTCCCAGTCCCGTACGTGCCGAGCTGGATTTAACCGCAGAAATTAATGAGCTGAATGTAACTAACGCCGTGAATTTCGACGGTGCACTGCACGTGGTGGTTGTGGGATCCAAAGGTGATGAGAATACCGTAATCCGCGATATTAACGGTGAGATAGTGCATATTAATCCCAGTGAAGCCAGTATTTCTGGAAGTATAAGCAGCGGTACTAACAGTTTCAGCGTAAACAATGCTTCGGCCACCATGGATAACGCCGATAGCTTTATGCCAAACAATTATTGGTACCCCGATATTGGTAGCTACAGCTTTCCTGACGGTAGTACACTCTACATGGAAGCACAAGGATTCACTCGAACGATTGCTTATAATGCTGGACAAGTTACGGTAACTGAAACTTATCCTTGGTCCCCTGATCCATGGGAATATGTAATTGATGTTCCTTACAACGATTTGATTGGTTTCCTGGATTCCGGGGATTATTCAATTCAAAATTTTCATACGGTTGTAGATGTAGTAGTCGGATACGATATCCCACTGCCCAAACAAGCATCGGATTGGAGTTTGGCCGGTGGGTCT
This sequence comes from Gammaproteobacteria bacterium, assembly GCA_050118235.1. Taxonomy (GTDB): domain Bacteria; phylum Pseudomonadota; class Gammaproteobacteria; order SZUA-152; family SZUA-152; genus JAJDNG01. The sequence goes on from JASFLF010000128.1 coordinate 2,678, forward strand.
TTGGATGGTATTCTTGATAATAATTTCTATTGGACAAATATACCCGAAGAAAATGCGTCCAACTATCGACAGATTACCAACGTCAGCGTATCTTTTAATGCTCAACTTGATGGTCTACCCCTCGCGACATTCACGCTCACTGGAGGCCTCACTGCTTTTGAAACCGGATCATTAGACATGACTATTGCGTATGGTAACCGAAGCATTCATGCTGTCGGCGATTTCGCTGGAGATAGTGCTACAGGTCTGATTACCATTACTAATCAAGATGGCGTAGTTATAACAATCGATTTAAATGGGCAGGGGCAACCAGGTTCCATAAAATACGATCAAACCGAATACGCCACAATCGAGCAGGTGAATGGTGTAGACATCATTTGGTACAATGACGGTTATTTCGAGTCATTTTAGAAAGCTAATGTGTAAAAAAGGGCGGCCGTAGGCCGCCTTTTTTTTGGAGCTTTGCATGCGTCTTTTGCTAGTCAATGTTGTCGGTTTGTTGTGTTGGTTGCAAACGTCGCTGGTATCTGCGAATCCCTATATAGTCATTGATTCATTCACCCGTAGTGAGTCTGTCCCAATTTCGGATATCGTGGACGACGAATGGGATAGCCCAATTAAAAATGGCGACACTGCGTTTAGTTATAACTGGGCGGAAATCGGGGCCACCTACAAAGGTTTCGGCTTGGGTTATCTATCACGTTACGATTACGAATTAAAGTATTCCAGAGATACTGCAGAATTTTATCATTTAGTTAACAACAAAAAAGCTCTACCAATTGGAGAACAATTTAATTTATTGCTAATTGCTAAACAGATCTATAGTGAAGGGCTTCGATTAAGTTATCAATTTCAAATCAACAAACAATTGGAATTTACCATTGGTGGTTCTTACCTAAAAGGTTTGAAACTGACAGAAGGTAAACTAAGTGGCGCCGCTACTGCGATAGCAGAAAAAGACTATGATTTCAAAGCTGATGTGAATTACTTTTATTCCAAGGATGTGTTGTTCAAGCGAAAAGTCAATTCTCCAGAGGGTGTTGGTTATAGCATCGATACACAAGTGAATTGGAATGTTTTGCGTGACTTATCGATGCGTTTGCAAATTGTAGATTTAGTTGGAAGTATATACTGGAGTGACGCGCCAAACACAACCGCAATAGCTACTTCAGATATTAAAGAATACGACGAAGACGGTTATGTAAAATACAAGCCGGTATTAAAAGGTAATAGGTCGTATCAAGATTTTACCCAGAAATTGGACCCGCGAGTTAATTTACAATTTAACTATGCATTTAATTCAAGTGCAGAAGTTGTAGGGCGGATTTACAGATATGAGCCAGGCACTTTCTACCAATTGGGAGGAGAATACGCATTCAATCCTAGCGACCGTGTACAGATTTTATATATGTTTGATACAAACGCGGTATCACTTGGCTATGTCAGTAAATATTTGGAGTTTGGTATCACTAGCGACTCTATTAATGTTAATAAATCTTACATCCTCGCAATAAAGTTAAATGCTCATGTCGATTTTTTCTAAGTAATTTCCATTGAAAACTTAGAGACTACGGAATAAAATTATGTTCGTATTTAGGGGAAACATCTGATAAATAAGATGCCCTCTGCACAGGTATCCAGCGCCCCGAAAACAGCAGGTGCGCTCCTCCATCCAAGAATTTTATAAATTCATAGCACATTCCCTAACACTCTGCTATAAATATATTTATAACAATTGAGCGTAGTGCGGCATTCAGACACTATAGCAACTGCAAAAACGATGTTCTGTTTGATCGTTGCACGATCTCGACGAAGGGGAAACAATCATATGCAGTGTAATCGAACTCGTTTGGTTCTGTTAACAATGGCGCTGATGTTCGGTTTTGGTGCGGTGTTAACTGTATGTGCGGCAGATGAAAAAGGTGTTGTCCAGGCACCGGCATCAACTTCCGCGAATGGTGACAATTCTGTTGGCGCTCTGGACCAGGCACTGAGCAAAATTGAAGAACAAAAAAAGACCATTAAAGATCTGCAAGCCAGAATTGCTGAAAGTGACGGGATTGTAAAAAAAGCATTTGAAGTTCGGCTGGACAAGGCTTGGTTGCAATTGCTGGAGCAAGGGCTGGATTTTTCCGAAAGTGTTATTACCCAGGAAAAAGCCGGTGCGAAGATAGACAAATACCGCAAACAAGCTATCGAGATACTTGGTGCACAAGCTGATATCGCCAACAAGACGGCCGAGCGATTCCGTGCTCTGATTCAGATACCTGAACCGAGCCTTACCGCCGCGGAACTGGCCGCCGCCTATACGAAGATATTTGATTTATTAGATTCTATTAATCGTACCTACACTTTGTCGATCCAGAGCTTAAAACTATCGCGGCAGTTTGAGATTGACGTTTCAAAGCAAGAAGCGCTGCTCAAGGAAAAACTCGCTGACCGTGCCGCCACCGGCTCCATCTTGCTTGAGATGTCAATGAATAATGTTACCGCATTGCGTGCCGGTGTGGCAGCGGTTCCGGATGATTCCGAGTTGAAAGCAAAACTGAACGTGGCTACGAATAATGTTCGTAATCTCGCCAATGAACTATCAGCTGTGCTGGCGATGATGAATAGCCTGGACATGGATATAACTCCCTATCAAGAGCAGGTATTGAGCGCTACGGGCCAGATTACCACCGACGTGTTTGAGGTTAGTGTCATTACCAATTTGTTGGTAGGTTGGGGTAGAACACTTTGGAACGTGATAATCGAAGACGGTCCGAACCTGGTATTTAAGATCTTGTTATTCATTGTCATTGTGTTCGGTTTCCGCAAGTTAGCGGGCTTCGTTCAATCGATTGTTGAACGGGCATTGGAGAAGTCTCATCTGAAGCTTTCCGAGCTTCTGCGGCGTATGGTGGTGTCCATCGTTCGCAACATTATCATCGTGCTTGGTGTGTTGATCGCACTTTCTCAAGTGGGTATTAGCCTGGGACCATTACTCGCAGGCTTGGGTGTTGTCGGTTTTGTAGTGGGTTTTGCGTTGCAAGATTCACTGTCCAATTTTGCCGCCGGCATGATGATCCTAATGTATCGCCCATTTGATGTGGGTGACCTGATTGAGGCCGGCGGTGTAGTAGGCAAGGTCAGTCACATGAGTCTGGTCAATACGACGATTTTAACGGTGGACAACCAAACGATTGTCGTTCCCAACAATAAAATCTGGGGTGATGTCGTCAGAAATGTCACCGCCCAAACCATGCGCCGTATCGACATGGTGTTCGGCGTCTCCTACACTGATGATATTCCGAAGACAGAACGGGTACTGCAAGAAATTCTCGATTCCCATGAAAAAGTGCTGGCTGATCCGGCACCCATTGTACGCCTGCACGAACTCGCCGATTCTTCAGTGAACTTCGTCGTAAGGCCCTGGGTGAACAAGGAAGACTACTGGGACGTCTATTGGGATGTAACCCGCGCTGTTAAGATGCGCTTCGATGAAGAAGGCATATCAATACCGTTCCCTCAACGGGATGTGCATATGTATAATCAGAGTACTTAATCACTTAAGTTTCAGAGTTCATACTATTGTGGCACCGGAGTTTACACTACCGATATGTATTTCACCACAAAGCACACGAAGATCACGAAGATCACGAAGATCACGAAGATCACGAAGAGTATAGTTGAATAGACTTGTTTTTCCTTTTGTGAGCTTCGTGGTGAATATTTTTGTGCTTATGCACGCCGCTGGGTTAGATCCTAAGGAATCTCTGAATAAGTCTGGGCGAGCAGCCATGAGAATTAAAATCGTCAAATGTGAGGCGCGAAACGCAGTGAATATCGGGAATATTGACAAGTTTCGCAACGAAGCAGTTGGCGATTCTAAACTCATGGATGCCGGTCATGACTTATTCAGAGGTTCCTTAAATATTCGGTTCAAACCCAAGTTCATGCACTTCGATACTTGAGTTAATAATCGTCAGTTCATTTCAAGTACACCAGTCAGCATACAACGCCTTGTCACTGCGACGAGTTCACCGTTGCGCGAGGTACGATTACAAGGGTGTGATCAGTACACTACGCCGCCCTTTTCTTTATGTATATGGAAAATCAGCGCTGAGATAGATCCACTGCATTTTCGCAAGCATGAGCTTTTGGCGTGGAAAGTTTATCACAAACAAACCATGTGGTTTTGCGAGAAACATCACACTAATAACATTGATAAATATTGCACCTTAGCTTGTTGTGTAATCATCAACAAAGTTAGGTATGTAAGTGTACTATGGTGCACACTTTTGTCACTAAAGCGTTAGAAAGTGACAAACATTTACACTAAGCGACTAAATGACTACCAATTAACACCGTAAATGTTAACTGGATAACAGTTTTAAAGCAAAATGTGCGCTGGTGCACAGTTAATAGGGAACTGGGTCAAAAAATATTTGACGATTAATTAACAGTTTACACAAGAGCAGTCAGTTGCTGGCACAGTACATGGTTATTGTGAACTCGTTAACAAATTTTTTCTCCAGACAGTTTTTAGGAGACTGCCATGAAAACGAGACTTAGCCCACTGACCACAATGACCAGCGCTTTGATTGTAGCGTTACTCATTTTTAGCATATTCCCTGTAGCGGCTTTTGCTACTGGCAACCACTATAAGCATTCAGATAACAAAGCATGGTCGAAAAAAGACTCGTTCGAAAAATGGTCTAAAAAATCTTTTTCTAAGGAAACTCGGTCCAGGAAAGAACGGTCCGGTAAACAATGCGCTAAAAAGCAGAAGTGTGATAATTCACTGAGCATTCCGTTGTATGTAGAAGGCGGCAAACGCGTCGGCAACGTTACGGTTCGTTTAGATGGCAACGACTTGAAAGTGAACTACCAGGTAAATGACGGCTGGTACATCAAACAAACCCATCTTCAAGTGTCTGATAACTACAACGGCTTACCCTTAAAAGCAGACGGTTCTCCTGATGTAGACGCTTATCAATATAACAGCAAGCATTTTACGCCGGTAAAAAGTGCGGACTACACTATCAGCGGCAGCCAATGGCCCCTGGGTACCGATTTGTATAT
>JASFLF010000129.1:0-7716 GCA_050118235.1 Gammaproteobacteria bacterium
AGCATTCGGAACTTGTTGGAAGCCCATCACATTGAATATTTCGAGACACCGGCGAGCCGCTGGGGATTTTCCAATGCAGCCATTTGGTTAAAAAACAATGATGATGCGGATAAGGTAGAACAATTATTACAACAACACCACATTGAATTCGCGAAACAAGCGCGGCAAGAATATCAAATGGAAACAGGCTATGATCCCAATGCCCCATTGCCCGTAAAAACGCGTTTTACCTTAAAACACATGGTAAAACGTAAAAGCGCATTATTACTGCTGGCGATGGGGATTTTTCTGCTTTATCTATATTTTGTTTTGTTCTTTTCGCTGTTTCACTGACCACGGTTCAAAAGCGCCCGCATGTATTTCATACTTTCACACCTTCAATCGTAATAAGTATATTTTTTTGCGCTGCCTTTGACTTTTTCCACCGGATATTTTTTGCTATTGATCAGCAATTTTTCATTGCTTGCTTTGAGCAAATCAACATTGAGTTCGTCTGCAATGCGGATTAAATAAATAAATATATCCGCCAGTTCGTAACTAACAGCTTTTAACTGGTCGTTGTCCAAATTCTTACTTTGTTCGTCTGTTAGCCATTGAAAGTGTTCCACTAACTCCCCGGCCTCGGCGATTAACGCCATGGATAGATTTTTGGGCGAGTTAAATTGTTGCCAATCTCTCTCGGCAACGAATTTTCTCAGTCTCTGTTTGATGTCATCTACAGGATCCTCTACCATGACTCGATCCAGTAAACGCTCCATCACTTCTTTTACATGTTGGTTTTTGGGTGCCAATGCTACTTCTCCTAATCTTTTTATGTGAGTGGGACGTTTGTGTACGGACTGCATAGACTAAACATTGTACAGTTACAAACCAGTATTCAATTAAAGTTTTGGATTTTAAGATTGCCTTAAGGCTCAACGCGCTATAGTGGCGGCGCCTGGTTGGTACGTCAACCAGGCCCCCTAACAGCCCGTTTCAGTGCCTGAGCGGGCTGTTTCTTTTTAAGTATTATGTAAGTATCTATGAAACCAAGCATGAATCTACTCTTATATTTTTTTGGGTTTTGGTTCATCCATCTATTCAGGTAAGGTTCAGCTAAACGTTGCTATGATTACTCCCGCTTCTATTGTAACACTAGGATGATTGTTACACGTTAGATGCCCCCTTTAAAGCCCGCTCCCCTGCGGGCTTTTTTATTTTCCGATATTACCGTTTACATGAGCAATCATCGCCTTCGATTGCAGTTGCAAGGCTTGTGCTTTCGTCAAATACCGCCATGGTCGTGGAATGATGCCTGGCACTTTTTCACAATATTGTCGATATCGGTCACCGTGGTAAGCCAGTAACTTGATTTCCTCCAGCCTGGCCCCGAGAAAAAAATATAAGCTCAGCATTATTCCCGTGGTCAAATACATATAATCCATATCTCTGCTCCATATAATAACTAGTGCTAACGAATACCACGGGTGTCTTACATAGCGATGAAGCGGTGAGATCTTGAAGGTTTCTTGATCGTGAATATCTCTGACGCGTTCCCGGCTTTGTTTTATTCCCGTAAACTCCCCCATATCGTAATATCGCAACGTCCAGAAAAAAGCGACTATGGCAGTAATGGCGACGCCGTTTGCCAGCCACTTAGCAGCACCCTGCCATTGCCAAAGCGGATCACTATGCTGAGCGATCATAAACCCAACAGGAAATATCAGTAACAGGGTAGCCACAACATTATAAACAATACGATAATAAGACATAGCTCGAGGCAGCCTATCCTGCAACCATTGCTTCACTGTGAGCGATGCCAGCAAAGAATGTATGACGAAGTACCCACTCCACAACAACACTAAATACAAAATAGTATCGATTCTCATAACCTCAGCCTTGATATATAACTCAGCAACTGACTCATTCACACAAAAAAACAGAACATATTGTCAGGACAATGTGCACATTGTCTTGTTTGACACGTGGCAACGGATAACGTGCGAGACACTGAGTCATGTCATTAATGATTTAGTATTCAATCAGTTAAAAAACTTAGTGGTATGCAAACACTATTGGCATACCCGTTGCTATTATGTAAATAAAAGGAAATTAAAAGGTCGATAAATGTCCGTAAATTTTAGTAAACGAACAGTCAATAAACACGCGAAGACAAAACCTAACAGTAAGTGAATTAGTTATACATCAATGAGCCATAAAAGGATCACATGAAGATTTTAAAAAAAGTTCTCCTCTCCAACTAAGCTGGGACCACACAGTAGCAGGCGGCTTACTACCCCCTCTCTCAACTCGCTCTGAAGCCGCCTGCTACTGTGTTTTTTTATACAAAAACAATACACACTTTTGCCTTTCCATCCATTGTCATTCCGTACCCACCCTGCCTCGATAAAGCACTCTTTTCGAGCACAATTTTAGTTCTTGCACTAAGTTGGCAAGGGCAAAATTCTGGAACAAATTATATTTACTTATTTTTCAATAAGTTAAAAACAATTTTCATTGGCACATACAATGCTGACGTAAATCTCAAGCGTCTTTCAAACAGCTTTAGGTAAACACGGCAAGTATCACTTAACAGTTACGAAGGAAACCTTTTATGTCAATAGTTTCATCAAACGTATACGACCAGTTTGCAGGCGGTCTAGATGACCAAGCGGTTAATGTTTTGATCGAAGCAGCAAGATTAATCGGCCAATCTCTGGAACCGAGAGTTGCCATCCAAGGTTTGTTGGAAATACTATCCAATCGCTTGCAACTGGAGCGTGGCCGGGTTTTGCTCCAAGACAAATCCAGCAAAGAACTTCACATCCAATATGCCTATGACTTGAGTGAAGAAGAACAAGCCAGGGGTACTTATGCCTTAGGCGAAGGGGTGACCGGTAAAGTGATGGCTAGCGGTAATATCGCCTTGATACCCAATGTAGCCTTGGAGCCCACTTATCTGGCCCGGGTGACCACATCGACTCAGATCGGCACCAAACCTATTGCGTATATCGCCGTCCCCATCATTCAGGAAGAACGCACCATTGGTGTATTGGCGGTACATCCAGTATCCAGTGAACAGGCGAAATTGAAAATGGATTTGTTTGTCCTGCAGATACTTTCACAAATGATTTGCCAGGTGCTGCAAATCAACAATATGGTGAAGCAAAAAACCGAACTTTTACTGAGCGAGAATAAAATGCTGCGTGATGGCAAATCCAGTGAAAGTATACCCATCGGAATTCAGGGCAAGAGTCCAACATTTCTCAATGCCGTGCAAAAAGCCACATTGGCGGCCAAGTCCGATGCGGCGGTGTTATTGAACGGTGAATCCGGTTCCGGCAAAGAAAAATTCGCCCGCATTATTCATCAACTCAGCGATCGCAGCGATTACCCGTTTATTTGTATCAACTGTGCCGCCATACCCGAGCAGCTGTTGGAGTCCGAATTATTCGGCCACGAACGCGGCAGTTTTACCGGCGCAACGTCCAACCGGGTGGGCAAGTTTGAATTGGCTTCCGGCGGTACGTTGTTTCTGGATGAAATCGGCGACATGCCATTGGAATTACAATCCAAGTTGCTGCGCGTGTTACAGGAAAAATCCATCCAGAAGATCGGCAGCAACCGCGACGTGGCGGTGGATGTGCGCATTATATCCGCCACCAATAAAAACCTGGAGATGGCGGTCAACAGCGGTGAATTCCGCCTGGATCTGTTTTACCGCTTAAACGTCGTCAAAATCGGCTTACCGCCATTGCGCGAGCGCAAGGAGGACATCCGCCTCCTGACGCTGCATTTTCTAAATCGGGGCAATCAACGCTATCAACGCAATGTCATCCTGACGCCCGAAGCGTTGGATGTACTGGAAGGCTATCCCTGGCCCGGCAATATCCGCCAGTTGGAAAATGTCATCGAGCGCGCGGTGATTATGTCCGATTACGACATTATTGCCGTATCACAGTTGCAAACCATATTAAGCGAAGAAGCCAACATTGATATTGATTCCAATAACAAGGCGAACGCTGCCCATGCCCCCGGCGGTTTTTACGCCGAAATACCGGCTTACCCCGGCCCCATTCGTGGATACGCCAAAGTCCAAGAAAATGAAGGTCCGCGCATTATGGAGGCATTGCAAAAAGCCAACGGCAATAAAACCGCTGCAGCGAAATTATTAGGCATGACGCCGCGCCAATTGCACTACCGGATCAAAAAACTCGAGATATCCGCGAACTTACCGGTGTTTCCGGGATACACAGCCTCGTAACCGAAAAACGCCGCCCAAATATAGTCACGTCTGCCGGCCTCTACACTGGGAATGGCTTGCCATTCCAAGATTGTGCATTATAATACTGTGTAAATAATAATCAGTCATTAATGCATTCTTGCTTGGGATTACCGCATAAACCGTGAATAATCTTGCGATCTATATCGGCGTTGTATTGCTTTTGTTTGTCACAATATCGCTATGGATCAACCTGGCTGCCGCTGACGGTGGGGACATAAAGCAGCGGTTACGATCCAGTTTTTCCCTGTCAGTGCAAATGACCGTATGCTCGCTGGGCTATGGTGTATTTTTCTTCGTGCTGATGCTATCCCTGGGTATCGCCGTATGGCTGGTGTTGTTGGGATTGGTGTATTTGCCGGCCGACGCATTAAACAATGCCTTTGGCGGCGGTTGGACTGAAAATGTAGTGAATTCCATAATGCCCTACATAGGCCGTTCTTCCCACTCTCCGGGCGTGTTTCATCAACCCATTCTCGACTACGCAACATTAAGTGCGTTATTTTTCGCGCCCGCCGCAGGCCTGCGTACCACTATCGCCGGCCACAAACGCGGCCACGGTGAAGCCGACGATAACAAAACCAGTAATTTCAAATTTCGAAAAAATTCCGCTTGAACTATAGCGCTAACTCATTGAACCAGAACTGAATTATTGGCTCGTTAAGGCCATATCCCCCGCTCCAAGGTAACATTGGCCACTCGCTCAATGGCCACGACCATCGCGGCCGTGCGCAAATTGATGGAGGCTGTAGCAGTATCCGCATAATCCTTGACCAGCAACCGCCACCGGTCCACAACCGCATCGGCCGCACGGTTCATTTTTAGACGCAGTTTTTTATTAACCTCTTCCAAGTCCCATTCTTCATTTTCAATATTTTGCACCCACTCGAAATAACTCACCGTAACCCCACCGGCGTTGGCTAGAATATCCGGGATCACGAATATGCCTTTGCGTGTCAAAACATCATCGGCCTCCAATGTAGTCGGGCTGTTGGCGGCCTCGACCACCAGCTTGGCTTTCACTTGTTCCACATTGTTCAGGCGGATTTGATTACCTAACGCCGCGGGCACCAGAATGTCGCACGTCAGTTCCAGTAAATCATCATTGGTAATGGTCTTGGTTTCGGGCAAGCCCACCACCGAATCATGTTCGAGTTTATACTGCACGGCCGCGTCCACATCCAAACCGTCTTCGTCGTAAATACCGCCTTGGGAATCGCTTACGGCAACGATGATGGCACCGGCTTCTTGAAACAATTTGGCTACCACCGAACCCACTTGGCCGAATCCTTGTACCGCGACTTTACACCCTTCCACCGATTCAATGCCGTCGATGAGGTGATTTGCCAACACCCGTTGGGTAGCGTACAAACAACCGCGGCCCGTCGCTTCATGGCGTCCCAGTGAACCGCCCAGCTCAACCGGTTTGCCGGTGACCACGGGCAGGTTGTTTTCCCCTGGGTGCATGACGTCATAGGTGTCATACACCCAGGCCATGGTTTGTTCGTCGGTGTACAGATCCGGTGCGGGGATATCGGTGTGAGGGCCGATGTTATCTCCCAATTCGGTGATAAACCGGCGGGTAACACGGCGCAGTTCACCATGACTCAATTCCTTGGGATTACAACACACCCCACCTTTTGCCCCGCCAAAAGGTACTTTAATCAACGAACATTTCCACGTCATGAGTTCGGCCAATGCGCTTACGGTGGTTTGATCGATTTCCGGATGATAACGCACGCCTCCCTTACCAGGGCCCAGCACACGGTTATGCAATACTCGATAACCGTGAAACATCTGCACGGAGCCATCATCCATTTCAATGGGAAAACACACAGCGATGGAGCGCTTAGGCGCCATTAAAAATCCGACAATACCTTTTTTAATATCATCCAGAAATTCGACCGCGCGTTGAAATTGCGCATGTGTCAAATGCAATGGATTTAAGTCCTCGCCTTTATCCGGCGCGGTTTCAGAAGTGGGTTGCTCAATAGTGTCCATAAATTAATCCGAATGATTCGTTGCTATGTTTTCGTCGTTATGTTTTCCTTGTTCGTGACCAGTTTGATCACGATAAAGGTCTGGTCGTCCTTTTGTTTGCGCCCGTCTCGGTGCCGGGCCAGCGCGGCTTCCACTCTTTGCGCGATGGCATGGGCATGCATCGCACCATTTGTCGCCGCATCGATCAAGCGCTCCATGCCGAATAAGTTCCCATCCGGCGCGGCGGCTTCGGTCACTCCATCTGTATACAAAATCAACACATCGCCGGGATGAAAATCCACTTGGCCATTGTGCCAGCGAAACTCGCGATTCACCGCAAGTGGTATGCCTTTGGGGTTGTCCAAATGCTCTAAACTTCCATCGACTCGAATCAGCAACGCCGGTGGATGGCCCGCATTACAAAACCGCAGAGTTTTATTAAACGGATTGTAGTTGGCAATAAACGCCGTCAAAAATGTACCCCGGATCAAGCGGGTAAATAAATACTGGTTGGCATAATTAAAAACACCGGCGGGGCCTGCATCCGGGTTGCCTCGATAGGTGCGCAAAATAGCATCGAACATCGCCACCTCCACGGCCGCGGCTGCTCCATGACCGGCGGAGTCGGCGATTATCGCGCCCCAATAATCATGATTGCCATCGGCCTGCCCGGGCCAAAACACTTTGGTCAACGGCACCAGGTCGTAATAATCGCCGCCAGCGTGTTCGCAAGGTTTATAACTGGTGGCCACTTCCACGCCGCGAATTTCCGCATCCCTCTGCGGTAACAACATTTTTAATAAGTTGCCGACATCGCTGACTTCTTTCTCTATCCATTTATTGGCATCGTTCAATGACTTGATTTCGCAATTGTGAATCAAATAACTCATCAATAGATTGGCCACCAGCACCAGCTTTTCCATGTCTTGGCTACTTAAACGCCGGTGTTCGCGCAAAAACAACAACAGTTTGTGCTTACTGACGCCATTCAGGTAGATCGGCAGAATCAACAATGATGGGTATTGGCGCACCATCTGCGGCAAGCCGGTGTCGGCATTCACATCCGCGATCACCGTTGGCTGCTCAACACTATTTACTGTTGCAATAAATTCGCTTTTATACGTTGGGTTGGCTTTCGAAGTGTTTAATAAATCAACGCATCGCCAGGATGTATCCATGGCATGGCTTTTCTGGTAAGTGATTTGACATTCATCACCCCCTAACCCCAAGTGGCTCAGCATGACGGTTTCGTCGTTAGCCAGCAAAGCGTAAAAATATTGATTAACGCTGGAAAATATTTCTTGTAATGGCGAATCGAAATGACTTAGCGTCTTGACCAGTGAAATCAAACCACTGCCGCCACTCGTGGCGGGAGTTTCCTGCGTGTCTATGACATTGGCGCTCATGATCGAGCCACGGTGCTGTGTGCAAGGCGTTGCACTCTTTGCACTCTTTGCACTACGGCATTCAAAACG
>JASFLF010000130.1:0-7697 GCA_050118235.1 Gammaproteobacteria bacterium
GATGCCCATAATGAAGTGCAGGAATTGTTCGACGCCCAATTGGCCCAATCGGCGAAAGTATTGCAGGTATTGCTGATGCCCAAACTGCTGCAAGGCGATCCGCAGCAATTGCAACCGTTATTGCGCCTATCCGAGGATTTGCCGGTGGTATTAGAAGGCGAAGGGGAAACCGGCGCTTATGGCCATGAGTACGAACGCAAACTGGCCTTTCAGGTATGGGATAGCAAGAAAAACCTGTTATTAAAATCGGCCAGCGCGCCCAAAGAGCCGTTGTCAGTGACCGGTTTGGAAGCGCACAACCGGGGCTATTCGGATGAATACGTGCAAGATTCTCTGTGGCGGGTGTTCAAACTCTGGGACAAACAAGAGCGTTTTCTCATTCAAGTGGCCGAACGTTACGATGTACGCGATGAACTAACGAACGATATAAGCAGTCGGTTGATTGCGCCGGCGGTTTTGGCATTGCCCATATTAGGCATCATGATCTGGATAGGCGTAGGGCGGGGCCTGGCGCCGGTGCAACACGTGGCGGATGAAGTCATGCGCCGTGACCCGCACAATTTGCAGCCGATGGTAGTGGGGCCGGTTCCCGCGGAAATCCGGCCGCTGGTCACCGAACTCAACGAATTATTTGAGCAACTTCGACATGCCTTCGAGCGCGAGCGGCGCTTTACCGACGATGCGGCGCACGAATTGCGAACCCCGCTGGCGTCGTTAAAAACCCAGGCCCAAGTGGCGCTGCGCGCCACCGATGAAGCGCAAAAGCAACAAGCTTTGAGGCAAGTGATTTCCGGGGTTGACCGGGCCGCGCACCTACTGGAGCAAATGCTTACCTTGGCCAGAATCAATCCCGAAAGCAATGAACTCAAGCAGGAGGAAATTTTTCTACATGCGTTAGCCGCCGATGTGATCGCGCATATCGCGCCTGCGGCATTGAGCAAGAAAATCGTGTTGGAATTGACCGGTGATCGGCACAGCGTGGTAAAAGCCCATGCCATCAGTTTGTCGGTGTTAATCCGTAACTTAGTGGACAATGCCGTGCGTTATACTCCCGAAGGCGGCAAGGTCAACATTGATGTGAGCAAGCAAGGGCCAAACACGGTATTGACGGTAACCGATACCGGCCCGGGGATCAGTGGCGAGTTACAGCAGCGGGTTTTCGACCGGTTCTATCGCGTGATGGGCAATCATACCCAGGGTTGCGGTTTGGGTTTGGCCATAGTGAAACAAATCGCCGATTTGTTTAATATTGCTGTGGAACTGAAAAACAACGATCCGGGTCCGGGATTGACGGCCATGATAACGTTTCAAGGATGAAGGTGTAATCAGGCCGAATCAGCAACCGTATTAAGCCGCAACCCTGCGGCAATACGCTGTTATCCAATGGTGATTCGGGATGTTGCCGGATTTTGATTAAAATTGAGATTCCGTAGAAACCACAAATTGAAATTTTTTCGTGTCTTCCTCCGCATCCAGCGCATACGCCAGATCCAGATGAATTACGCTGCCGCGGCTGGTACGGCTGGGAGACAGCCGCAAGCCCAGGCCGACATCTTTTAGAAAACCGGGATGTTCTGCGACGGTTTCCCCGGGAGTCCAGGCTTTACCGATATCGAAGAATGCCGCCCCGGCAACGTATAACAATTGTAAGACGTGCCAGTCGGTGTAAATACGCTGTTCCATTTTAAGCAACAAGCGGCGATTACCGTCTTGCACGCGGGCGGGATAACCCCGTAAACCCGATTCACCGCCCAGCAGTAATTGGTTCTCGCCGTCCAAGTTGTGCGCGACATCAAAATTGAGTTCGCTATAAAACACTTGATTTTTAAACATGGGATAAAAATAACGCAGGCCGTTTTCAAACTTGAGGTTTTCCGAAAAACCATCTCCCAACCGGCCGGAACTGCCGAAATTGACTAGCAGCAAATGGTCGGAAAAAGCCTGGTTGGTATTGTTATAGCTGACGTTATAGATAAGCGCATTGCGGTCGGAACCAAAACTGTGTTGTGACCAACCCAGTCGAATGTTGTAGTTGACACCCAGATTGATGTCCTCGGTGCGGTTGATCAGGTTGATACGGGAGGTTTTAATAAAGCGGTTCACCAGGCTGGTGTATTGAATCCAAGGGTAAGCAAGATCTCGGTCATCGGGGACCAAAGCCGGGTCTCTGGTGGCGTTGGTGGGATTGAACGTGTTTGAATCGATCGTAAAGCCCAGTTGCCAGCGTCTGGTAAGGTCGCCGATCTGGCCTCGGGAATATCCGCCACTGAGTTCAAAATTTTTCTCGTCCTGATAATAATAGTCAGACTCCACCCCCTCTTTGTAAATTATTTCCTGGCGGGAAAAAGTATGCGCAGTGAAACCCATGGCCCATTTGGTTTCCAGTGAATAAAAAGGCCGTTGCAGTTGGAATAGTTTGCTGCGGCCATCGCTGTTGTAACTGTAGCCGAGGTTTAACAAAAATCGGCTCGATGTCAAAAACGGATCATAATATAAAAATTCCGTTTCGGTGCGTTGTTCGTTGGTATCGCGTTTTAGGCGCACGGTTTTACCTAAACCGGCAAAGTTGTCCTCTTGAATTTCATAGCCATAACTGTTCTCACCACCCTTGCGGGAATAGTTGATGCCGCCGCTCAGCGTCCATACATCGCGGGTTTTGACTTCAATGTCGACTTGGTTGTTGTGGTAGCGGATCGGGCGGATTTCAGCGTCGTAAAGATAGCTTTTGGATCTGAGTATGCGTTCGGATTCGCTGAGGGCGTCCGGGGAATACGGGTCGCCGGTGTCAAATAACAAATCGTCGCGCACCACAAATTGTTTGGTGTTGATGTGCAGCCGGTTGGCCAAACGGAATAGATAATAGTTTTCCTTGGGATCGGATATATCGAATATATCGTCTATCTTATAGCTGATTTCGCCTATGGTAGCCCCGTTTGCGACTAAAACATCGTCGTCAGGCACGGATGCGGGGCGTGAATTATGTTTAAAAACCTGAATGGAGTCGGCGAGTACGGCAGTGCTGCTGCTGAGCAAAATTGCCGACAGTAACCAGGTGGGCCAAAATCGGTTATTTTCAAGGCATGAGCGTGTCTTAATATTGTCTATTCTTGTGAGGTGGTTTGCCTTCAAAAACCACGACGTTACAATACGCCGGACAACGTCCATCAGTGCTGGCCGGCGCTCAGCGGATGGGCGCAAGAAAAACACTAGCAATATCAACGACAGGTGTCCCAAAAGAGGTATGCTTATTAAAAGCGCAATAGTTTGTGGAATGTGCCATATTTTTGTCAACAGACATGTAGCGAGATAGCATAGCAAATAATGTCACTTAGATATTGAGCCTGGGTCTTATGAGCGACAAAAAAGAGATTTCCAAATCATCCCGCGCGGAAATTGACGCGTTTTTAAGCAAAGTGGCTTCCACCCCGGTGCTGAATAAACCCGGTGAACGCGGCAGGCTGGTGTTTGCCATGGACGCTACCGCCAGCCGGGAGGCCACCTGGGACCAGGCGTGTCATATACAGGCGGAAATGTTCCGCGAGACCGATGCATTGGGTGGATTGGACGTTCAACTGGTGTACTACCGCGGATTCGGGGAATTTTTTGCTTCCCCCTGGACGAATTCCTCCGAGACGTTGTTAAAAACCATGACAGCCGTAGCCTGTGTAGGTGGCCTCACCCAAATCGGCAACGTGTTGCACCATACGCTGCAGGAAACCCAACGTAAAAAAGTCAACGCATTGGTCTTCGTCGGTGACTGCATGGAAGAAAATGTCGATGCCCTGTGCGCGCAGGCGGGCCAGTTGGGGTTTCAAGGAGTACCTGTGTTCCTGTTTCACGAAGGCAACGATATTACCGCGGCCAGGGCGTTTCAACAAATCGCACAAATTACCAACGGGGCGTGTTGCCCATTCGACGCTCGCAGTGCGCAACAGTTAAAAGATCTGCTCAGCGCGGTGGCGGTATTCGCAGCCGGCGGCCATAAAGCGTTGCAGGACTTTCATCAACGCAAAGGCAGCGTGATTCTGCAACTTATGCATAAGAAATAATACGAGGCGGTTGTTGTGCGCACATTGATTTTATTAGTCGCGGTAG
Organism: Gammaproteobacteria bacterium; assembly: GCA_050118235.1. GTDB lineage: Bacteria > Pseudomonadota > Gammaproteobacteria > SZUA-152 > SZUA-152 > JAJDNG01. Next base: position 4,096 of record JASFLF010000130.1, read on the forward strand.
TTTTGGTTCTGTATATAGCGCGTTACATCTGGCGGCAGAAAGGCTTCACGTCCAAGCAGATTTCCCTGAAGTTTATCCTCTACGGGATTGCGGTGGTAATGCTGATTTTAATGCTTACCGGGCGCGTGCCTTGGGTGTTTGCGGCGCTCGGGGCGGCGCTGCCCATCATCGCCCGGTTTTTACCGTTAATGCGTTATGTACCTTTGTTACGCGGCTTGTACCGCCGCTATCAAGGTGGTCAAACGACCGGTGCCAGCGGTCGGTCTTCCAGCGTGCAAAGCCGCTATTTACGGATGATATTGAATCACGATAGCGGGGAAATGGACGGGGAGATTCTAGCAGGTCGTTTGCAGGGCAGAAAGCTCAGTGAGTTGCCGATTGAGCGGCTCATTGACTTGCTGAGTGAATTTGCTGACGACCAGGATTCGCAGGCTTTGCTGCAAACTTATCTGGACCGTATGTACAGCCAATGGCGCGATCACGCGGGCTATAACGCCGATAGCGCCGGGCGCAACAACACCGCGAGTGCGGTGGAGCAGATGACAGCTCAAGAGGCGCGCGAAATCCTGGGAGTGGAGCCCGGCGCCGATAAAGAACAAATTATCGCGGCTCATCGGCGCTTAATGCAAAAATTGCATCCTGACCGCGGCGGTTCCAGTTATTTAGCGGCCAAGATCAACAAAGCCAAGGATTTTCTGTTAAAAGGCCGCAAGTGAGATAGCACGAAGTACACGAGCGAACTACCCTACAATAGGTTGGAATACCATGACTGATGATACTCAAAGCCAGCTGGTGGATTTGCAAATCCGCGTTACGCACCAGGAAGCGGCCATTGAAACCTTGACGCAAAACCACTTAGCGATGGAAAAACAGCTGTTGATGCTGGGAAAGCAACTGCAAGACATTAAGTCAATGCTGCGAGAGGTGATGCCCTCTTTGGTGGTTCCTCAAGCCGAGGAGAAGCCACCGCCGCATTATTGATTGACGGCAAAGCGCCTCTGGAAACACTTAGTCCTTGTTCTTTTTGGGCGCAGTCTTTTCCCCGGGGCTTTGCAGATTGACGACGACATTTTTTTGCGGTTCATCGATAAAATGCGGGCGGTCTTGGGATTCACGCCCGGCTTCGACTTGCAGTTCGTTAGTCCGGGCGCTGATCAATCCCAGGCAATCGCGTATGCCTTCGATGGTGTTATCGCTCAGGGGGTGTTTCATTCCCGGCGGGGTCGTTGTATCTTTAATGATGTCGGTAAGCACTTTTTTAACCATGCGCAAAATGCGTTCTTCCTGGGAAAGTTCAGATGGGCTCATAATGGTTGCTCCGGTTTTTCAATAAAACATAGCTTAAAATCTATTAATTCGCTTATTGTGACACACGCAAAGCTGTCATCATAATTGTTTTGAACCACGAACCACGAACCACGAACCACGAACCACGAACCACCAAAACCAACATGGAAAATAAATCCACCCCTACCGATACTGCTATCAAAATACGCGTCAGCGGCCGTGCCAAGCACGCGTGTTTGAAAGTCAATGCCGCCGGTGCAGTTGAGGTGGTGATTCCCAAGGGATTCAATCAAAGTCAGATTCCCGCATTTATCGCCCAGCATCAAACCTGGTTGAATAAAACCATCGCCCGCATGAAAGCCGTGCGCGAGCCGCATCTGGATACGCTGCGCCCGGCGCAGATTGAACTAAAAGCAGTTAACGAGATTTGGCAAGTGAATTACGGTTTCAGAAACAAGCCGGGCACCAGCGAATATCGCAGCCCCCACAACACATTGCAACTGTGGTTGTGGACACCCGACGAAACGGTTCAAGTTCAACCCTTGCTAAGTAAGTGGTTGACCAAGCGGGCAAAAGCTACGCTGCAGCCGTGGCTGAACGAGGTTAGCGCAACCACCGGTTTGCGCTACGAGAAACTCAGTGTGCGGGCGCAAAAAACCCGCTGGGGTTCTTGTTCGCACAAAAAGCACATCAATCTCAACCGTGCGCTGATGTTTTTGCCCGAGGAACTGGTGCGTTATCTAATGATCCATGAGTTGAGCCATACGGTACACTTAAACCATTCACGGGCCTTTTGGTCACTGGTGGCGCGTTGGGCGCCGCACTATCAACACTTTGAAAAACAGCTTAACCGCTATTCCTCTCAGATCCCTCTGTGGGCACTGACATAAATTTTTTATTATTTTGTAATACCCGCGGGAATTCGTCGTCTGTATGGAAACAGAAATTTAAACGGAAAATATGAATTCCATGCGAAAAATCTTTAATGCCAAGTTTTTGCTTGTGTTGCTGATCATTGCGGCGATTACCGCGTTCTTTATGTTGGACATCGGTCGATTTTTTACTCTTGAATACGCGCAAGCGCAGCGCGAAAATTTTCTTAACTTTTACGCCCAACACCAGCTTCCCACCATTGCGTTGTATTTTGTGATTTATGTAATCGTCACCGCGCTGTCTTTGCCGGGAGCGACCATTATGACACTGGTCGGTGGCGGCATATTCGGGTTGCTAATAGGCACTATCGTAGTGTCGTTCGCCAGCACCATTGGCGCGACGTTGGCGTTTTTAGTATCGCGGTATTTGCTACGCGACTATGTGCAACGACGATTTGCAGAAAAGTTGCATTCCATCAACCGGGGCATAGAGAAAGAAGGCGCGTTTTATCTGTTCACATTGCGTCTGATTCCGATTTTTCCCTTCTTTGTCATCAATCTGGTGATGGGTCTGACACCGCTTAAGACGCGGCAATTTTTCTTGGTCAGTCAGATTGGTATGCTGGCCGGCACCATAGTGTACGTCAATGCCGGCAGCCAATTAGCGTCTATCGAATCGCTAGGGGATATTTTATCGCCCTCCTTGTTGTTGTCTTTTGCGTTATTGGGCGTGTTTCCCTTGATCGCTAAAAAGCTGGTGGCTTTTATCAAAGCGCGTAAACCACAAAGTCCCAACCATCAATAAACACCACTTTATCGAGAACACCTTACTTTGAGTAGAACCATGCAATCTTATAAAAAACCCAAGCACGTTCAATACAACCTGGTGGTTATCGGCGCAGGCTCGGCGGGTTTGGTGTCGGCTTACATTGCCGCGGCGGTTAAAGCCAAGGTGGCCTTAATTGAAAAGCACAAAATGGGCGGCGATTGCCTCAATACCGGTTGCGTACCCAGTAAAGCCTTGATCCGCTCGGCGAAAATGCTCAACTATGCCAAACGTGCACAAGATTATGGTTTTAATAGCGCAACCGTGGACTTTGATTTTGCAACTGTGATGCAACGCGTACAAACCGTCGTCAAGCAAGTCGAGCCACACGACTCCGTGGAGCGTTACACCAAACTGGGGGTGGATTGTTATGAAGGGGAGGCAAAAATACTCTCCCCGTATGAAGTTCAAATTAACGGCAAGACCCTGACAACCAACAGTATCGTGGTGGCCACCGGTGCGCGGCCATTCGTACCGCCCATAGAGGGCGTAGAGCAAGTGGACTATCTCACCTCAGATACGGTGTGGCAGCTGCGAGAGCGGCCGAAAAAACTATTGGTGTTGGGTGGCGGTCCCATAGGTAGCGAGTTGGCGCAGGCGTTTCACCGCCTGGGTTC
>JASFLF010000131.1:0-7659 GCA_050118235.1 Gammaproteobacteria bacterium
AAGGCCATTGCTCCAACACAAGAGAATTGTCATCAGGCATCAATTGATAATGACAAATAAGCGCATGTGCATAACCCGATAATCCATGGCTGAGAGCGGTGTTGGCCAGACAGGTTAACATTTGTGGCACCAATAACGAGTTCGCGAAACACTTATGAAGACGGAGTTCCGCCGCATCGGTACCCTCGAAAATAGCTATCGCTTGCTCTATTTCGCCTTTATGTATTGCCAACCAGGACATCAACAAATCGCGTAAAAATCTCAGATGTCGGCTACCGGTTGAGTCAGCAAGCTCGCTTATGTAATTAGTATAATGAAGTGCCGCATCGAATTTTTTCTGTAATATGAGTGCTTGTGCTAACTTGCCGGCGATCAACGCACTGGGTATTACAAAATGTGCTTGTTGCGCTAACGTGAACGCCTGCAGCAAATGTCCTTCGGCATAACCGGGATCACTCTGGAACAACGCCAACAAACCGCGCAAATAATGTTTATATCCCGTCTCTAACAATCGGTGTGTGCGGATCGCCTTTTCCAGTTCGTCGGAATAATTTTTCGCTTCGACAAACTTGTTCATGGCAATGGATGCGAAAGCACATTGGGACAAAATTTCCACTTGCAGTATATAGATGCCTTTATCTTTACTGGTTTTAAGGGCCTCACTGGCCGTAGATATGGATTTCTCCCATTCACCGGTCATCCATAGGCAAGATGAAAGAGCCAAATGAACATTGAGTCGCGACAACGGAGAAATGTCTTCGCTGTCCAGAAGCTGTTGCATCACTTCCATTAACATTCTCAGTTTGTCGATTTTCCCCATCCACAGATAATACGCGGTTAGCGCATTGACAAAGTGTGCCCGTATTTCGTTGTTTTGCGCGTAAACCAGCAGGTTTGCGGTCTTTTCGACCCACATGCCAAGGTCAGGATGTTGCGGTCTGGCAAAGGTACATATGGTGACAAACGCAAAGCTAACCTGAGCTTTTAATTTTGGATCCGTGACGGATGGATATTTGGCTTGTAAATCCTGAAAAACTTCTATCCATTGATCAGCCGGTTGAAAATCCGTCCAAGCGTATACGAATGTTTGGATTATCTTGGTCCAGGTTAGATACAGGCCGGTGGGCTCGTTCATGTCCTGGAAAATCGAAAACGATTTTTCAAAAACTAATCGCGCTTCATGTGGATTGGTAGTTAAGAGGCAGTTGCCGCGGCAGAGCAGCAACCAAGGATTGCTGTGAAGACAATCGTCAGGCAACGCATTGAGCCAGGTTGCTAAAATTAAATATCGCCCTTGATGGATTAAGTATTCCGACTTGCGCAATATTAATTCCTCTAAGGCTGACCAGTTCTGTGCGTCTATCAACAACCGCGCCGCTTCCTCAAAGTAACCTTGTTCTAGGACCAGTTGAGCCGCTTTATTTTGAATGGCTTTTATTTTTTCTTCGGTATATTTCCCCTTCGCCTTTGCAACAAGAAACTCCCTGAAAAGAGGGTGATATTCATAACTGTTTATTCCATCAAGGTGGCTTACGATAAAATAATTGCGGTGGACTAAATCTCTTAATATCTGTTGGCTATTTTCCAAACTAGTCAGTACCCTTGAGGATTCTACGCTAATTATTGGTAAAAATGCGGTTGTTAATAAAAACTGCTGTATTTGCTGATCGGCGCGCTGGAATAACTCTCCCGCGAAATACGAAAATATGTTCTCCAGGCTGGCTGTTTCATCAAGATACTCAAGCCTTTTTAAAGTAAACGAATGCTCCAACATCAAAACGACTCCAGCCGCCCAACCGTGCGCTCGCGAATGGAGTTTTTCGACCTCTGATTTAGTGAGGGGCGTGTCCGAAATCCGCAGCCCAGCAATACATTCGGTTTCTTCATCGGTAAGTTGCATGTCTTGCCATGTAATAAGGCTTACAACCCCCGATGCGCGAAAACGGACAAACAAATCCGGTGGGTCGTTGCGACTGATAACTATAATTTTAATATCCGACGGCAGTTCCTCAAACGCAATAGCGAGCACTTGGTGCAGCAGAGTAGGCGTTACAGCGTCTTGATAGTTATCAAACACCATCACAGCAGGAGTGGATATGCGGCTGAAAAACTCCCGAAAAAAATTTCGTGTAAAAACCGGCAAGCCTGGCATATATTCAGGCGTTAACAGTGGCAGAGCATTCCCCGAGCTTTTCAGGCTGTGCGCCATTAGCCCCAAGCAGTAAAAGAAGGATGCGATGTCGCTATCACCTTCATCCACCTGATACCATAGTGGAAGAATACTTTTATGCTGACAATAGCTCGTAATAAGCGATGTTTTCCCTGATCCGGCCGGGGCACTAAGCCATGTCACGGGTGCAATAAGCGTTTGATCCAATATATTGAATAAACGCGCGCGATTGTATACGCTATAATTTTTGGGCGCGCACAATTTTGCCATCGTTTTCGAAGTCACCGGATATCTCCGTTCATTTCCAAAGTACGGTATTTTACGGGTTTCTGGGTTGCAGAAAGGTTAACGAAAAAAACTTGGTCGTGACTACGGCACGCACATTATTTTTATTAATAGCGGGGTTAGATACTCAATACTGTCTGAATTTTGACACAAAATTAATCTACTGAAACAACATTCCATGTTTCGGACGCAAATTGCGCTGGCGCTTTATTTGCGCCCGTTACTTTAGTCGTTCGGTTTTAAAAAATAGGACAGAAAGACCATGAGGAGAAAGCAATGGAAACCGTGAGAGAAATAGCAAGAGATGTATACAAGCGTTTTGCTGAAGGCGACGTAGATGGATTTTTGGCTCTGTGTGCTGATGATATAGAATGGGTTGTAAATGGACCGGCCTCTCTTGAAAAATGTAAAGCGTTTAAAGGACGGAGTGGTGTACAACAGTTCCTCAGTATTTTGGGAGAAAGCTGGGAGTTTAGTTCATTTACTCCTCGTGAGTTTATCGCGGAGGGCGAAACGGTAGTGGTGCTCGGCGAGGAAACAGGTAGTGACAAGAAGTCGGGAATACCGTTTGAAAATCGTTGGGCGCACGTATTCGATGTGCGGGACGGACAGATCGTTCGTTTTCGTGAGTTTCTCTGTCACTGGACAGGCGATCAGGAACCGCCAGCAATGAGTTGGAGTAAAGCCTAGCATTGAGCTGAACCAATGTGTCTTTGGCCGTTTTCATGAACAGATTACACTCGCACAAAAACGGCCCGAGAAAAATAAACCACTCTTGAATTGTTATTAGCTTACAAAATATGCATACAACTCAAAAGCCGATAGGGTTCTGGTCTGCTGTCTCAATGGGTATTGGGGCAATGGTCGGCGCTGGAATATTCGCCTTACTAGGCGAAGCAAGCGCTATTGCGGGAAGCGGCGTTTATATTTCATTTATCGTCGGGGGGATAGTAGCCCTTTCCAGTGCATATTCTCTAGGTAAGTTAGGAGCTGCTTTTCCTTCGTCAGGAGGCATAATAGAGTATCTTTCACAATCCTACGGGATTGGATTCTTCACTGGCACAATGAGTATCATGCTTTATTTCTCCGCAATTGTTTCACTCAGTCTCATTGCAAAAGCATTTTCAAACTATGCAGCAACCTTCTTACCGGCCAATGCGTCTCCTCTGTGGCACCCGTTTTTTTCTGCCGGCATTATAGTTCTATTTGTTCTGATAAATCTCGAAGGCGCTAAAGACGTCGCGATTTGGGAAAGACTAACGGTTGCCCTAAAGTTTATCGTCTTATGTGGGTTATCAATTGCAGGTATTTTATTCTTAAATCCAAATTTGCTTAATCCAAGCAATTACCCGCCTAGCAGCAACATATTTTTTAGTCTTGCAGTGACATTCTTTGCCTTCGAGGGCTTTAGGGTTATAACGAATACAGCTGAAGACATGCCTGATCCATCACACACGTTACCGAAAGCCATGATGGCTGCGGTCCTTATTGTAATGCTGCTTTATGTAGCAATATCGTTCTCCGTATTCGGGAATTTACCGGTTGATAAGGTAATTGCCGCAAAAGATTTTGCATTAGCCCAAGCTGCAATGCCGGTATTTGGCAACATTGGCTTTACCGTTGTTACGATTACCGCATTAATAGCAACGGCGTCAGCCATCAATGCGAATCTTTATGCCGTGACCAATGTGACGTATCAATTGGCAAAAGATGGCGAGCTACCACAAGTATTTGGAGTGCCCATAGCTCATAGCAGAGAGGGTCTCGTGATTAGCGGATTACTTGTCATTGTATTGTCACTTTTGTTCGATTTAACTCAAATTGCGGCCATAGGCTCTATATCAGTACTATTTGTTCACGCAGTAACGCATATCGGACACCTTAGAATTATTTCCAAAACAGGCGCATCATATCTTTTGGTTTTAATTGCAACAATCCTCTGTTTGGCTGCGATGGTGCTGGCACTTGTTTACGTACAAGAAAAATCGAATCAAATTGGCCTCATTCTCCTGGGCTTTCTAATTTTTGCCGCATCCATAGAACTCTTTCTACAGAAAATATATAAAAGGGAAGTTAAGCCGAGAATCAAGTGACGGAATCCAATATAAGCCCACAAAACACTTAATGGACTTTTGACTTGCTTCCAGGAATATACGTCGGCATAAATGGACAAGGCTTAGTTTGACGTAATGAATTTGGGGGCACCATGAACCAGTATCGCCTAATCCAGCCAAACCAACCAATAGGTCTTAAATTTATGGTATCGGCTTCGTTAAGCCACTATGATAATCAAAGTTAAGTACTATTCGCCCGCGGTCAGCTTATTAATATCGTTGGGGGGGGTATGGAAAAGTAGATTTGTAGAGGAGCGCCATGGCTACTAAGATTAGCGAAGTAGGATACTGGTCCGGCTTGGTCGCGTTCGTATCGGCCATCGCATTTGATGTGGTGCAGATATTACAGATTGCGGGCGTGCTCCTGTTTCCACTTGACGAGATTCTAATCTACGGGACGTCCCTCTGTATCGTCGTACCATACGTTCTGGAGATGCTCTCACTCCACTACCTAACAGCGAAGGACAAACAGTTCTGGACCCATGCATCTTTAATCTTCTCGATTATTTACGCGGTGTTTGTTACCGCAAATTATGTCGTGCAACTCGCAACAGTTATCCCCGCGAAGTTAAGCGGTACATCTGAAGCTATTCGTATTCTCGAACAGACTCCTCACTCTTTGTTCTGGGACTTCGACGCGGTGGGCTACATATCGATGGGCTTAGCAACCTTGTTTGCCGTTCCCGCGCTGAGTAAGGTGGGCTTTGAGAGGTGGGTCAGAATGTCCCTTATCGCCAACGCTCTCGTGACTCCACTAATCTGCGTCGTGTATTTTTATCCAACCTATTCCCAAAAACTTCTTTTTCTCGGGTTCCCGTGGGCAATCACTGCGCCCCTCTTCATGGTGTTACTAGCGATTATGTTGCGGAGAAGACAGAGGCAGGAATCCACCTATTAAAACTCTTAGTAAAAAACTGAACCGCCCTGCCCGTCCAATCCACGTCGGGGGCGAGGATTCTTGATCAAAGCAATTGACAGCCAAACAATGGCAAGCCATGCAATGATATATGCTCGCGCATCGCATCCGGAATAGGAAATAGCGGCACTGTAAGGTGAGTTTTTTTACTGTGTCTTTCTAGACATCGGATCGCGTCTGACCTGTTTAGATTGGGCCGGGTACGAAAAGTACCGCTAGCATCCGTGACTTTCCATTTGTCCTTAACTCGTTCTGCGCGCAGCCACGGATCCCGTGTTGCGATGTTTGCCGACACAATGTTTACGTCCCAAGCCTTGCCTAGCTTTTCAAATTCTTGGGGTAGATTTTTATCGTATACCCTGCGTATGCCCGGCATTTGCCGGTGGTAATGGGATTCCTGGATACGGCCATCCGCCCACGCAATGCCATCAAAACCGTTTTCCACTGCATGCAACAACATAAGCTTGATCGCCAATCCAATCCATTCCTTGCGAAACGGTGCATCCGGAATCCGGCGATCCCAACTATTGGCGTTAATCTTACTCGAGGCTGTTTTATGCCAATCGCTTTGTATTTCTTCAATGAACAACAGCTTGCGTTGGCTATTATCCACGCGTGTTTTCGTTCTTATGTGAATAAGCACATTGCGTTCGGTATAATGCGAACTGAAGTGTGATTGGCAATAATCCGGCAAGGTCACCAACCACTCGCGATAATCTTTGCCTTCACAAAGACTGACGTATTGATATTTGTTACTAAAACCTAGCTGCCCTTGATATCCAAATACTTCCCTGGCATGAACGCTGGCGGTCTTTAAAGCTTGCTCAGCATTATCGAAAAATAACCCATCATCCTGATGGGTTAGCGCATTGCCATAAGGATCGAGCGCGAACCAGGCAGGAACGCAACTGAGACATTTTCCCGGCAACCTGGATTTTAAAACGCCTACCTTGTAGTTGAGCACTCTATCGACATAACGAATAACGGCCATTGCGGAATCCTGAGCTATGATTCCACTTTTTACGAGCCTTTTGGCGGGTATAACCTCAGCGACTTCGTCAAACGCTAAATCATTTTCCGGTAACGGTATTAACTCATTGCTCAATTCAATACGTAGCGCGGAAAAGTCAATCTGCGCAAGTACTTCATCTTTATTTAATTTACGGTTATTGCTCTTGGCGATTGTTTGCAGGAATTCGGTCAGACCACACCATCGCAGTTCTTCACGCCGAATACCAAGCTTACCCATGTTACACAATGTGTTTAACCATTGTGAGGCTGGTGCACGATCCATGTTGATGGATTCAATGTAAGAAATGAGTCGGCTGTATAGACGCCGGGGATATTCATGAATCTGAATTTTACTGGGCAGGTGGTCGTAAATAAGCATTCTTTTCGCACCCAGTATTGTATGGATTTGTGCGTCCTGCGTGATCCATTCCAAAAAACAGTGTTTGTCTTCTACGTCCCACTCCGTGGATTGAATCAGGTCGGATAAAGTAAGGCCGGTGAACGTAAAGCGGTGCTTATAACCGGCTTCAAAATCTTTTTGACGATAAAAAATGATATCCACCACGTTATACAACTTAGTATAAGTGGAATCTCTATTCACTCTTATTCTGCGGCGGGTTGCGTGGTATCTGGCGCGTTCATTGGTGATTCCAGCAATCCGCCCACTTGGCAAAATAATCATGCGTTACCTGCTGTGTTCGTTATCCCGACTCACTTTATGTTGCTTACGCCCCAATAACCTACTAAATAACTAGGGTAAAATCAATTTCCCTCTGATAAGCAAATCAATCCAAACAAGTGTTTACAGCACAGCACTGCTGTGACCATGCTTTCCGGTTTTAATTTGTGTTTGCTTCAGCGGTTTTTACTCTACACAGCCTGTAAATATTCTCCTTTATAACAACACGTTATCTGATACATACATAAATACTTATATATATTATGAGTTTTATTTATTGTTATTTATAAAATTACCCATATAAACTATGCGCCTAAAATATATAGGCGTATATTTCTTAGCAAAATTGTCGGTTATTTAACCATCGAATTCTGTCAATAAGAGTGTCCCCGCCAACAAACACTGGTTGATGTCAATGATTTGTCCGGCATCAACAAACGTTTATTTAATAAATATAAATTAGGAGTAGAAAATGGCATTAGAC
>JASFLF010000132.1:0-7652 GCA_050118235.1 Gammaproteobacteria bacterium
AGTCAATGAGCAATTGCTGGCCATATTTCAAATCGGGAAAAAAATTATCGACATCAAGGTATTTCGCTGGAGTGTCGGCAAAGACGGTAGCGTGAAATATATTGACGACCGGGGAGAACGGGATATTGTCGCACCTCCTTCACACGACTTTGAGTGGACGGCGGCACAACGCGAAGATCAAGTACTGGGCAAACATCCCCACATTTCTCTTTATGATGATGTATTTGTGGAAACCATCAATGGCAATCTCACCATTAAAATTGAGAACAATACCGAAGACGGCTTTGGAATTTACAACGAGCCGGTGGAAGACGCCCACCAGTCATTGAATGATGCCCAAGTCTACTACACCAAAGTCGGTTCGTTGATCTTGATGAAGATATTGCCTTATCGAGAAGATCACTGGCGATACCTGGTTTTTAATACACTGACCAAAGAAGCCGTGCGCATCGATGCTATAGGCCAGGCGTGTATTCAATTGCCCGAAGATCACGGCATCATTTTCCCCGGAGGGTATTATTTGCAAAATGGTCAATTCAAACAGTTTGACGATGATATCAGCGGACTGCGCTATGTGCGCAGTGTACGTTCGCCGAACGGTGAAGACGTTTTATACGTCTTTTATGAGGAAGTGGAAGGCCGCTTGGCGCTGTTTGCCTACAACGTGATCCGCAAAGAATTGCAAAAACCCATATATGCGCACGGCTACACGCTTTACGACGATGGAAAGGCGCTGGTATTTAAATCAGAAAGCACCGAGCCCACCAGGGTACATCCCATGCAAATCTGGCAAACGCCTTTTTGCTCCGACGAATACGCCAGCGCTTCCACGACCAACCAAACATTTTTTGGCAAGGTCGGTAATTCCGAGCTGGTGCGCGGAGTATCCGATTTATACAGTGTCGCGCGGTCCGTGAATACGCAAAAAGTTTCTTCCGCCTTGTATGAAGAGCTTATCGCCGCCTGTCAGCGGATCCTGGACAGTTACTATTGGTTGGCTGCGGAGGAAACCGGCAATATCGAAACATCCATTAAATCCATCGCGAACACCGCCGAACTGGTGTTGGATGAGTTCGAGAAAGTCGCCGCTATCCAAGATCAAACAGCCAAAGCGTTACGCGACGCGGAAAACACTCAAAAAAATCTTCTTAAAGATGTGCATATTGAAAACTGGAACACACCGGAGCAATTCGTCAAAGCGCTCACCCGGCTGCGAAAGCAAAGAGGACATCTGCTGTCATTAAAAGACTTGCGATATATCGATATAAACCGGGTGCAAGCGCTGGATCAGGAGCTGGAAAAAGAACAAGACCTCATCGGTAAAAAAACCGCACAGTTTTTGGCTAAAGAATCGGCGTTGGTCACCTACCATAGCAAAATCACCGAATACCAAGCCCAGATCGGCAAAGTGACTACGGTTGCCGAATTGCAACCGGTCATTGCTTCCAGCGAGACAATGGGCGAAGGTCTGGATTTGTTAACGGAAATGTTGAGTACCTTAAAAATCGATGACGCCACCCAACGCACGCACATATTGGAATCCATTTCCCAAGTCTATGCCAAGCTTAATCAATTAAAAGCCCAGGCGGGACACAAACGCAAGGAGTTGGGTTCCGGGGAAGCCATTGCGGAGTTCGGGGCCCAGTTCACCTTGTTTTCGCAAAGTATCACCGGTGCGCTTAGTATGGCCGATACACCGGAAAAATGTGATGAACAGTTATCACGTTTACTGATTCAATTGGAGGAATTGGAAAGTCAGTTCAGTGAATACGATCAATTTCTCCCAGACATTATCGCCAAGCGGGAAGAGCTCTACGAGACATTTGAGTCGCGCAAACAAGGGTTAATCGATGAACGCCAACGCCGTGCACAAAATCTTACCAATGCGGCTGATCGGATCCTGGGTGGCATACAACGTCGCGCAAATAGTTTCAAAGCACAAGACGAATTGAACACCTATTTTTCTTCGGACAGCATGGTGTTGAAATTGCGTGACCTGGCCAACCAGTTGAGAGAATTGCAAGACTCGGTGCGCGCCGATGACATTGAATCACGCTTAAAAGCGGCCAAAGAGCAGGCCATTCGCTCCTTACGCGATAAACAAGACATCTTCGAGCATGGTGGCAATGTCATCAAGCTGGGCAAACACCGCTTCAGTGTCAACACCCAGCCGCTGGATTTAACCGTGGTAATGAAGGATGATCAACAAACTTTACATTTGACCGGTACAGATTTCTATCAGGAGTTAGATAATCCGGAACTCAATGCATTGCGCGATTATTGGGACCAAAGTCTGATCTCGGAAACCCCGCAGATATACCGCAGCGAATATTTAGCGGCGCAAATCATCAACGCCGCGGAACGCAACCAGCATGGTTTATCTATGGAGGTTCTTAACGCCGCTGTGATTGATGAGGCGGAACTTAAGAAAATCATCCGTGATTTTGCCAGCCCGCGTTATCAAGAAGGTTATGAAAAAGGTATCCACGATGAAGATTGCGCGAAAATACTCGCCGCGGTATTGCCCGTTTTGGATGAGGCTGGGCTGTTGGCCTACGGCCCAAGATGCCGGGCCTTGGCGTCAATGTTTTGGGTTAACTATCCCGAAGAAAAACACAAACAATCCTGGCTGGCGCGAGCCCATTCGGCAAGGCAGCTTGCCAGCAGTTTATCCAGTAATTCTGCCATTGAGGTTTTGAAGCTGGAAATTAACAAAGCCATCGAGCAATTTTTACAAGCTCAGCCGTTACCTTTTACAACCCTAGAGAGCGAATCCGCCGCGGAATATTTGGCGAAACAATTGGCCGATGAACCATTGTCGATTGTGACCAGCCGCTATGGTGAGGAATTGGCGCAAGGCATGCTGGAGCATTTGGAGAAAATCAGTCATCGTCAGCAATATCGGCAAGCTATCGATCATTTGACCGGCAGTCCTTGTGAACAATGGTTATTGACCGAAGCCTGGTTGAGCGGTTATGTAAAATTCCATCAACGTGGTGAGCAACACCGCTTTATACCGGAAGCGGCGGCGATATTGATTACCTCCAACAACATCGATCGTTCGATGTCAACGCTGGACTTGCAGGTTCGCATCGAAAACCTAATGGGAGAACATCCCAGGATTAGCAACCGGTGTTTGACTCTATCTGTGGATGAATTTTTAGAACGCCTGAACGGTTATATGGCGGTGGGGTCGGTCAAATACCAACAATTTCACAAATTGCGCCAGCAAGTGGTCGAGCGAGAGCGCAGGCAATTACGGTTGCACGAATTCAAACCCAGGCCGCTGACCTCGTTTGTTCGTAACAAATTAATCAACGAAGCGTATTTGCCCATCGTCGGGGATAACCTGGCCAAACAAATGGGCACTATAGGGGAGAACAAACGTACCGACCTCATGGGATTGTTGCTGCTGATTTCACCGCCGGGTTATGGTAAAACCACTTTAATGGAATACATCGCCAGTCGCCTGGGATTGATTTTCATGAAGATCAATTGCCCGTCTTTAGGCCATGAAGTGCGTTCCATTGATCCCGCCAATGCGCCTAATGCTACGGCGCGGCAGGAGTTGGAAAAGCTTAATTTAGCATTGGAAATGGGCAACAACGTCATGTTGTACTTGGACGATATCCAGCACACCCACCCCGAGTTTTTACAGAAATTCATCTCATTGTGTGATGCCACCCGGCGAATCGACGGCGTGTGGCAAGGACAGAGCAGAACTTATGATTTGCGCGGCAAGAAGTTTTGTGTCGTCATGGCCGGCAATCCTTACACCGAGTCCGGCGAGGTCTTTAAAATACCCGACATGTTGGCCAACCGCGCCGATGTGTACAATTTAGGTGATATACTCAGCGGTCAGGAGGATATATTCGCGTTGAGTTATATTGAAAACGCTATGACTTCCAATCCGGTTTTAGCGCCGCTGGCATTGCGTGATATGCAGGACCTGTACAAATTGATTCGCATGGCCAAAGGTGAAAATATTCCCGCCACAGAGTTAAGTCACGGCTACAGTGCGGCGGAAGTCAACGAAATTATCAATGTGCTGCAAAAACTGTTCACGATTCAGGAAGTTATCCTCAAGGTCAATCAAGGCTATATTGCCTCGGCGGCCAGTTCCGATAAGTACCGTACCGAGCCGCCGTTTATGTTGCAAGGCAGTTACCGCAACATGAATAAAATGGCGGAAAAAGTGGTTGCTATTATGGATAACCAGGAGTTACAAGCTCTGATAGACGACCATTACATGGGAGAGGCGCAGTTGCTCACCACTGGGGCCGAGGAAAATCTATTGAAGCTCGCCCACTTGCGAGGCACCCTCAACGACACTCAAAAACAGCGCTGGGAAACAATTAAAAAGGATTTCCAACGCCTCAAATCCCTGGGCGGCGACGACATGGACGCCGGGGCGAAAGTAGTCAATCAAATGGCCATTATCTCCGAGCGCTTGCAGAGCATCGGAAAATCTTTGGAAAAAGAGCAAGACTTAAGCGAACCGTTTGCCGTATTGGCGCAACAGATTGCGGAGATCAAAACGGCGTTGGCCGGCTCCAAGCTGGATATTAAAGTCATAAACGAGCCAGTTCCCGGGCTGGAAAAAGCGTTTGCCAAGTTGGCTGACACTATCGATCACACGTTTATGCCTGTTGTTCAATCCATGAACCATAAAATCAACCTGGATCTGAATATATTGAAAAAAGTCTCCGAATTGTCGGCCGACTTGCGGCAGTTTACCTCCGGCAAGTCCAAGAAAACCGCCAGGCAGGTCAAATTGAGCGGGGAAACTACCAAAGCGAAGAAGTCCCCGGAAAAATAATCCTAGAATAGTTATTGCTTGTTATTTTCCAACCGTACCTTACCATCTTGGGCGTGAAATAAGAGTCGCTCGTTATCCAGTGACTGATCGCATTGCTGTAGATGTTTTCATGGGCTCTCCTGCTGGTTGTGGAATGTTTCGCGCCACGCCCGATTAGAATGGAAAAGACGCGATTAGTTTGATTGCCTGTAATTGGTCACTCCAACGGTAAGCCAAACCAAAGCGGTCAAATTCCATACCTAAAAACGCCATAGGTCTTTTAGTGCCCAACGTTACGGCAACTTCGTATTCATGGCTTATCTGGATGGGTTGTCGTTCTTCGGATTCAAAATCCAGCTCATTGAAATAAAAAAAGGTAATGAAATGCACGCCAACAGCAGGCGTTTTTTTGAGCACTTTTATGTTAAACGGCGTAATCATGTTAACACCCACGCGAAAGGATGTTGTGGCACGATTTTGGTTGTCACTGGATTTATAGCCGGAAAACGTAAATGCACCGCCCAACACGATTTTTGAGGTGCGCCATTGATAGTCCTTGAGTAAACGCACACCGGAGCCGTATATCCAGGCGTTGGTGCCATTGTCGGTTTCATCGCCATAGCCGGCATATAAATACGGAAATAGGGTGCTTCGGGAGTAAAACGGGATTTCCAATTCCATGCCCGGCGTAATCGTGACGGTGGCAAAGTCCTCTTCGAAAACTTTATCAATTATGTCTTTAACTTCATATTTGAAATTGTGATACCCAAAGGTAAATGGCAAGATAAATTTTATGCCCCAGCGGTCCGCTGTTTTTGATCTAAAAGTGAGCGATAAGGGGACATGAAATATTTGCACGGTGGTGTCGCCCACTTTATAGGCGCCGGTACCAAACTCATGGGCATAATACCAGTTAACCAGATTTTCATTGTCCACTTCCTGGCCATTCGAAGACAACGGCGCCAATAAAAAAATCAAAAGAATAAAAAATACGGGTGCGATCATTAAATCAGCTGCAACGGTTGCATGGCGTGAGGCTTTGTTACTTAATACACTCATAATGGTTCCCTGGACGACAAGCTATTGTAATATGGGAATGGCTTCCAAATTTGATGCAGCACAAACTTTTTTAATTGATGTTGGGCTTATGGTCGCCTGTTAGCCCCACTATGCACAAAAGTCACGCGGGTAAAACAAGAGGTCAACCAATGTTATTCCGAATTGTCCTGTCTTTGATGAAGCTTATGATTACCGCTAGTCTCCTAGCTTTGTCCGGTCATGCCACTGCAAGCGAACTGTTTACTAAAAACGGTCAACATCTGTCCTTTAATCTCGACATGAGTGATTCGCTGAACAAAGACTATGTGGGATTTGGGGTGGGTTACCGCTATTTTCCAGCCGATGGGATTGAGCTGGGCTTGGATTTCGATTTACTGTTGGGTAACGACCCCATTATCTACAGAGTGTCGCCGGAAATCCGCTACGTTTTCTACCCATTTAAAATATTCATCCCTTATGTAGGCGCATTTTATCAATACCACTATATCGTGAATATGGAAGACAAGGGGGGATTCGGCGCCAGAGCCGGATTTTACACGCCAGTGGGAGCGAACACCTATATCGGCTATGGCGTTAGCGTGGGGGAACTCCTACAGTGCGATAAAAAGGGGTATGGCAAGTGTTCCACTACCCAACTTGAATTCAGTTATTCCCTGCGTTTTTAAGTGTCTCTTCCCGCTACGGATCCCAAACCGTTTGCTTGATTTAAGGCATTGAAATTGCACAATTTCCCCTATTGGCTCATAGAATTGCGTGATTGGCCGATATAAGCACGACAAGCCTGAAATGATTACGAGTACCAACATGCGGGAGTCACAATTCACTGGTCTGGAGACGTGGCGGCGATTAATTGATCTATTGCCGGACGCGGTATTGTGCCTGAACAATGACGATATAATTCTGTATCACAATACCACAGCACAGCAATTGCTGGGATACGACACCAGTGAGTTTGCGGATATGACATTACGTGATTTCGTGTCCGATGCGACCACTTTGCAGTCTCTCGATTTGTCAACATTGAATCAATTGGCGCTCCAAGTAGATAGCCGGGAAGTCGTGCTCAAGCACAAAGATCATTCACTCACCCCCGCCTTGTTATCAGTCAGTTCACTTCGCCATCCGGATTCGCCCGATGAAATAACGCGGTTGGTGACAATTAAAGAAATCCGAGAGCTCAAACTATCACAAGCACAGCTGCATAGAGAGAAAACGCTTTTCGAAACCTTGTTTAACAATATCAACGACGCTGTATTTCTCGCACCTATTACCGCCGAAGGTACTCACGGCAACTTCGCGCAAGTAAACGACGTGGCGTGCAGCCGCTTAGGCTATAGCAAACAAGAGCTTCTCAACATGAATGCCCGCACCATAAATCCCGCGGCCAATCTCGGTAGAGTCAAAGCATTTGGAAAACATATTCGCCGTGAAGGGGATACAATTTTCGAAGCCATTCATGTCGCCAAGGACGGAACCCAAATCCCAGTCCAGGTAACGGCCAAAGTTGTTGATATCGAAGACCAGGAGTATGTCTTGTCGGTAGTGCGCGACCTACGGGAGCATAAACGCCTACAACAAAGCGAGGCCCGTTTTGGAAGACTCATCGATCATTCGTGGGAAGAAATATACATTTTCAGCAGCGAGACTTTAAAATTTATCCAAGTTAACCAAGGGGCTTTAAACAATCTTGGTTATTCAACCAAAGAAATTCAGCAACTTACGGTTACCGAAATAAAACCCGAGATCTCAGAGGCCGACTTTCACAAGCTGGCCAAACCGTTATTTGATGGCAGCC
>JASFLF010000133.1:0-7631 GCA_050118235.1 Gammaproteobacteria bacterium
GCCTAAGGATTGCAATTTGTCGAGTATGGCGAATCTAATGGTTGTAGGAATAACTTGATCAATCTTGTCGCCAAACGCTCTGCGTGTCGTCTCGTTGGCAAATTCCACTTGTGCGTCTTGCCCCAAGCGCAGTATGTAACTGCCACTGTTCTCGACCAACGCCCCATAGTCTTCTTTACTAACGGAACAATAAGTCGCCTCGCTGAAAACAAATAACTTTCCGTACATGCGGCCATCATCGAATACCGGGATGGACATGTAGGAAATCGGGATGTCCTCGCCCGAGCGGTTAGTGATTCTGGCCCCCATTTGCAAATGAGAACATGACACGCTGTGCAAGGCCGCGCATTTAGACGTGCCCAGCGAGGCGATGGAGTTCATTTTGAATTGGGTGGTTTGCACAAAGTTTTCGCCTGCCAACTCGGCAAGCGTCCAACCCAGGATTCTCTCGGCGGTGTCGTTCAGATATAAAAGTCGGTTTTTGTAGTCTAAGGCAAAGGCGCCTTCCCCGGGGGCTGTCTCTAAGGTATCAAGCTGGTTTTTATTGACACCTTTTACGATATTCAACTGGTTTTTCACAGGTTTTTACCCAAAATCGTGTGGATGTTGGCAGGCTAGTGCTCCCAACACATCGAATCTGCCAATAACAAATACGACCATTCATTATCTGATTCACAGATATACAAATCGCTCAGAGTTATTGTTATTGATAAAAAAGCGTATCGGCTATTTAAGAACAATTATCGCTTGGATGCAATACGCAAACGCAAGGCATTCAGCTTGATAAAACCTTCGGCATCTTTCTGATCGTAGGCGCCGGCGTCTTCTTCGAAGGTGGCGATGTTGGTGTCGAACAAGCTGTCAGTGCTGGATTCGCGGCCCAAGATGCTGACATTGCCTTTGTACAGACTGAGCCGCACGCGGCCATTGACGCGAGTTTGGGATTCGTCGATGAGCGCCTGCAGCATTTTACGCTCCGGACTCCACCAATAGCCGTTGTAAATCAGGCTGGCGTAACGCGGCATAAGATCGTCTTTTAAGTGCGCCGCTTCGCGGTCCAGGGTAATGGATTCCATGGCTCTATGGGCTTTTAACATGACAGTTCCAGCGGGTGTTTCGTAACAGCCGCGGGATTTCATGCCTACATAACGGTTTTCCACAATGTCGGCCCGCCCCACCCCGTTGGACCCGGCGACTTTGTTTAAATGCGCCATCACTTGCGCCGGCGACATGGCTTTGCCGTCCACTTCCACTATGTCGCCTTTGGCATAAGTTAATTCGATGACTGTTGGTTCGTCCGGCGCTGCTTGAGGTGAGACGGTCCAGCGCCACATGTCTTCTTCGGCTTGCGCCCAGGGATCTTCCAGGACACCGCCTTCGTAGGAAATGTGCAGTAAATTGGCATCCATGGAGTAAGGGGAGGATTTGCCCCGCTTTTGTTCAATAGGGATGCCATGGTTTTCAGCGTATTCCATGAGTTTCTGACGTGAATTCAAATCCCATTCCCGCCAAGGGGCGATCACCCGCACGTCGGGTTTGAGGGCGTAATAGCCTAACTCGAAGCGCACCTGATCGTTGCCTTTGCCGGTCGCACCATGAGATACCGCATCGGCGCCGGTTTCATTGGCGATCTCTACCTGGCGTTTGGCAATTAAGGGGCGGGCGATGGATGTGCCCAATAAATATTCACCCTCATAAAGCGCATTGGCGCGAAACATGGGGTACACAAAATCACGGGCAAACTCTTCGCGCAAATCATCAATATAAATTTCTTTCACACCCGCAGCTTGGGCTTTGAGCCGGGCAGGCTCGACTTCTTCGCCCTGACCGATATCCGCGGTGAAGGTCACGACTTCGCAATCGTATTGCTCGCGCAACCATTTCAAAATGATGGATGTGTCTAAACCGCCCGAATACGCCAGTACTACTTTGTTTACTTTGTTCTTGGTCATTGCACTTTCTCTATGATGATTTGTTCTATGATGATCTGGATCAACGATGGAATGTAAGCACTTTACAACGAATTGACAGCAGGCGCTATCGGTACTGCATTAGAGTACCGCATAAAGCACTATTCCAGGTGGTCTACCAATACGCCCGTGGTTTGGCGTAAACGCAAGCTCATGAGACGGGCAATCTTTTTCAACATCTTGACGCCCAATACCGGATGCTCTTCGGTTAAACGCTCAAAATTATTACGCGTAATCAATACTAATTTGGTCAGGTCTTTGGCGGTGGCGGTGGCCGAATAGGGTAAATCATCCAACAGCGACATTTCCCCCATGGTTTGGCCCGCACGCACGGTGGTAACGACTTTGCGTTCGCCGCCACCGGTGTCTTTGAGAATATTGACCTTGCCTTCCACTATCAAGCACATGTATTGGCCTTTCTCCCCCTCGCGGAACAGCGTTGCCCCTGGTGCCACTTCGTAGGCGTGGGTGTAATTGGCGATAATCTGTACTTCCGGGCGGGAAAAGTCCGCGAACATCCGGGCGCTTTCAATCATTTGACACAATTCTTCTTTGAAAGACTCGCCTTCGCCGATTAACACCAGTGGACTTTGATATTCTTTTTTCGACATATGTATATATAGGTATCTAATGTTTTTAAATTGTGCGGTTAACAACTGGTTTTAAATATAGTAGCAGAGATTTATAGTGTGCTCAGCTTAAAAACAGTACGGGACGCACATTTTTACTCATAGGTAGAATCCGACTCGGTGGCCCTAAAATAGAATGGAAAACCAGGAGCGCAGTGATTGCAGCGCGCAGATGGGATTAGCCTGCATTACTTTTTCTTGCTGCGACGCAAGCGCGATAATAGACGCCTCACCATGTCGCCGAACATTTCGGTTTGGGCGGGATGGGGAAGTATGGCTTGGGCCACTTGATGCAGGGTCATGTCACAGGCCACCATCATCACGCCTTCACCAATGAGGGTGTCGGCGTGCGGCTCAATGTTTGATTTTAAAGTACGACATCAACTCTTCTTTGGCGCATAGATATCGGTACAGGTGCCTTCGGCCACTTCCGTTGCGAAATTAAATGTTTCGGAAAGTGTCGGGTGCGGATGTATGGTCAACGCGATATCGTGGATATCAGCACCCATTTCCAACGCTAACACCGCCTCAGCGATTAACTCGCCGGCGTTGGGTCCGGTCATGGCGGCGCCGATGATGCGATGGTCTTCATCAAACAAGACTTTGGTTGAGCCTTCGTTACGACCCAGTGACAGTGAGCGTCCACTGGCGGCCCAGGGGAACACGCCTTTTTCATAGGCTATGCCATCGGCTTTACATTGTTCTTCAGTTTTACCCATCCAAGCCACTTCCGGATCTGTGTAGGCCACCGAAGGAATCGTGCGGGCGTCAAAATAGGATTTCATGCCGCTGATGACTTCCGCGGCAACTTTGCCTTCATGGGTGGCTTTATGCGCCAACATGGGTTGGCCCACAATGTCGCCAATGGCAAAGATGTGTTCGACATTGGTGCGCATTTGTTTGTCCACATTGATAAAGCCGCGTTCATCCACCGCAACGCCCGCTTTGTCGGCATCGATCAGCTGACCATTGGGACTGCGGCCGATGGAGACTAACACGCGGTCAAACGTGTCCTCTCCAGGCGCGCCTTTACCTTCGAACTTGCATACCAATCCCTTTTTGTTCGGCTCGATAGCCGTCACTTTGGTATTGAGATAGATCTTTTCATAACGCTGTTTGATGCGCCGCTCTAACGGGCGTACCACGTCTCGGTCGGCGCCGGGAATGAGGCCGGGCGAGAGTTCAACAACGGTCACGTTGGAGCCCAGTGCATCATAAACCGTCGCCATCTCCAGGCCGATAATGCCACCGCCCACCACCAGTAAGCGCTCGGGTACTTCCTCGATTTCCAATGCATCGGTGGAATCCATTACTCGTGGGTCATCCCAGGGAATGAAAGGCAGTTTGGTTACCCGCGAGCCTGCGGCGATGATGCAATGTTCAAATCCGACGATGGTTTTATCGCCGTTTTTATCGCCACTGGTTGCTTCCACTTCGATGGTATGCGCCGAGGTGAATTTGCCATAGCCTTGCACGATTTTCACTTTACGCTGTTTGGCTAATTGCTTAAGACCACCGGTGAGTTTACCCACCACGTTATTTTTATGTCCGCGCAGTTTGTCCAGGTCAATGTCGGGTGTGTTAAAACTCACGCCAATGTCATGAAACTCGGCGGCTTCAGTAATCACTTGGGCAGTGTGCAGCAAAGCTTTAGAAGGAATACAGCCCACATTTAAACACACGCCACCTATGCTGTCGTATCGCTCGATGAGCACCACTTGCTTGCCTAAATCCGCGGCACGGAATGCGGCGGTATAACCGCCAGGGCCGGAACCCAATACCACCACTTCGGCTTGTATATCGACTTTACCTTCGAAGTTCGCGGCCACCGGGGCTGGTGTAGTTGCAGGTGTAGTTGCAGGTGTTGCCGCTGATTCGGTCACTTTAGGTGCAGCGGCAACTGATGGTTCTTCTACTGGTTTAGTCTCGGTGGTTTCGCCACTTGCTTCAAGCGTTAAGATCGGGCTGCCTTGTGAGACCTTGTCACCGAT
This sequence comes from Gammaproteobacteria bacterium, assembly GCA_050118235.1. Classification (GTDB taxonomy): domain Bacteria; phylum Pseudomonadota; class Gammaproteobacteria; order SZUA-152; family SZUA-152; genus JAJDNG01. The sequence continues at coordinate 4,591 of JASFLF010000133.1, forward strand.
TTTTACCAACAGCTCTTTTACCGTGCCGGACTGCGGTGCAGGAATTTCCATGCTGGCTTTGTCCGACTCCACGGAAATCAGCGAGTCTTCTTCTTTGATGCTGTCACCGGCTTTTACTAAAATTTCGATAACTTCAACGTCTGCGAAATCTCCCATATCCGGTACTTTGATTTCTACCAATTGGCTCATGCATACTCCCCCGGACTACAGCAACAAGCGGCGCGTATCGGATAACACGCTGCTTAAAAAGGTGGTGAAACGAGCACCGTCGGCACCATCAACGACACGATGATCGTACGACAGGGATAACGGCAATATCAGGCGCGGCTCGAAGGATTCGCCGTTCCACACCGGTTGCATTTTGGCGCGGGAAACGCCAAGTATCGCCACTTCCGGTGCATTCACGATAGGCGTGAACTTGGTGCCGCCAATGCCACCCAGGCTGGAAATAGTAAAACAACCGCCTTGCATCTCCGAGGGCTTTAGTTTTTTATCGCGTGCTTTAGCGCTGATTTCGCCCAACTCACTGGCCAACTCCACCAGGGTTTTGCGGTCCACATCCCTCACCACCGGCACGACTAAGCCATCCGGAGTATCAACAGCAATACCGATGTGGAAATACTTTTTGAAAATCAGGTTTTCACCACTGGCATCAAGCGATGCGTTGAATTTTGGATACTTTTTGAGTGCCGACACGACCGCTTTCATTAAAAACACCAGAACAGTGATCTTAATGCCTTTGTCCTTATATTCGGCCACCATGGATTTGCGGAATTCTTCAAGATTCGTGACATCGGCCTCGTCAAACTGGGTGACATGGGGCACTGTAACCCAATTGCGGTGCAGGTTTTGTCCGGTGAGTTTATTAATCTTGGTGAGCGCTTTGGTCTCGATTTCACCCCATTGGCTGAAATCAAGCTCCGGCATGGGCGCAACACCCAGTCCGGCGCCGCCAGCCCCTTGCGCCAACGCCCGTTTGATAAAGTTCTGCACGTCTTCGCGGGTGATGCGCTTTTTACGCCCGGTACCTTCAACTTGTCCCAAATCCACGCCTAGCTCACGTGCGAATTTGCGCACTGAAGGGGTTGCATAGGCTTTGGCAAACGCCACTTCATCAATCTTGGCAGTAGGTGAAACTTTAGCCTGTACTGGTGTTGATGTTGGTGATGCCGCTGGCGCGGCTTTAACTGGAGTGGGCACTGGTGCCGGCTTTGGTGTTTCCGCTTCCCCATTAGCGGTAGGCTCAGCACTTGGCGCGGTTGAAGATGATTCTTGAGCAGATACAGCCACGGCTGGATCATTGCTTGCGGGTTCCAGCAGTAAAATCAAACTGCCCTGGGAAACCTTGTCGCCCAATTTCACTTTGAGTTCTTTCACCACACCAGCTTCCGGTGAAGGGATCTCCATAGTGGCTTTATCAGATTCCACCGAAATTAACGAGTCTTCCACGTTAATAGAGTCGCCTGATTTAACCAACAGTTCGACCACTTCAACGTTTTCAAATTCGCCGATATCGGGTACAACAATTTCTTTTGCCATTTTACGTCTTCTCCCCCACCATTATGAGTGCAGCGGGTTTGGTTTTTCTGGATCAATACCGTATTTAGATATCGCTTCCGCCACTTTGCTGGCGGGCAGTACCTCTTCATCCGCCAGGGCTTTAAGCGCAGCGACGACAACGTGATAACTATTTACTTCAAAATGCTTGCGCAGTTGGGCGCGGGTATCGCTGCGCCCAAAACCATCGGTACCCAGTACCTCGAACCGTTGCGGTACCCATTTGCGAATTTGATCCGCGTAGGATTGCACATAATCGGTGGCAGCAATCACGGGGCCTTGTTGTCCTTCTAGACATTTAGCGACATATGGCACCTTGGATTTGTCGCTAGGATGCAAGCGATTCCAACGGTCGCAATCACGGGCGTCACGGGCTAATTCCGTAAAGCTGGTGGCACTCCAGACATCGGCATCCACACCCCAGTCCTCGCTCAACAAATCGGCGGCCGCAATCACTTCGCGTAAAATGGAGCCCGAACCCATGAGTTGCACTTTTTTCTTTTTCTTGCCGCCACTGCGGAGTAAATACAAGCCTTTAACAATACCTTCTTCAGCGCCCTTCGGCATAGGCGGGTGCGCATAGTTTTCATTCATGGCGGTGATGTAATAGAACACATCTTCCTGATTAGCAAACATGCGTTGCATGCCGTTATGAATAATCACTGCCATTTCGTAGCTGAAGGTCGGATCGTAGCTTACACAGTTTGGGATGGTGCTGGACAGAAGCAAGCTGTGGCCATCTTGATGCTGCAAACCTTCACCGGCCAGAGTGGTGCGCCCTGCGGTACCGCCGATCAAAAAGCCGCGCGCTTGCATATCGCCGGCGGCCCAGGCCAGGTCGCCAACACGCTGGAAGCCGAACATGGAGTAATAAATGTAGAAAGGCACCATGTTTATACCGTGCGCGCTGTAGGCGGTGGCCGCCGCAATCCACGAAGACATGGAACCCGCCTCGGTAATGCCTTCTTCGAGGATTTGACCCGTTTTGTCTTCTTTATAAAACATGATCTCATCTTTGTCTTGTGGGGTATAAATTTGCCCCACAGAAGAATAGATACCTAACTGACGGAACATACCTTCCATACCGAAGGTGCGCGCCTCGTCAGGCACGATGGGCACCACGTTTTTACCGATGCTTTTATCGCGGCACAAAATCGTTAGCAAGCGAACAAATGCCATGGTAGTGGACATTTCGCGCTCGCCGCTGCCGCCTAATAACGGCTCGAAAATGGACAGCTCGGGAATCTCCAATGGTGTAGCCAAATGCTTACGCACAGGCAGGTGACCGCCTAACGCTTCGCGCCGGGCGCGCATGTATTGCATTTCTTCGCTGTCGTCCGCCGGTTTGTAGTAATGACCAGCAGCGGCTTGTTCATCATCCAAGGGAATATTAAAGCGGTCGCGGAAGGCGATCATGTCATCGGCCGCCAGTTTCTTTTGCGAATGGGTGCGCATTTGACCTTCACCAGCGGCGCCCATACCGT
>JASFLF010000134.1:0-7618 GCA_050118235.1 Gammaproteobacteria bacterium
CTTTTTACGCACTAAAATCATTGTGGCAACTGAAAAAATCCAATCTAGACCGGTCAGGCCGGTTAGATTACTGGCAAGCAGGCAAAAGCGTCGAAGGAATAAATGAGATTATGCCTGTCAGTAAAATGATGCGGGCGTTCAGAACACAAATTGCCGGTGAATAAACCCTTTATTCAAATCACATTCAACTGCTTGCCGATGGTCACAAACGCGTTTATCGCTTTATCCAGATGTGCGCGGCTATGGGCGGCTGAGACTTGCACGCGAATGCGTGCCTGACCTTTGGGAACTACAGGATAAGAAAAACCAATCACATAAATACCTTGTTTGAGTAACTCGGCGGCCATTTGCTGCGCCAGGTTCGCGTCGTAAAGCATTATAGGCACAATGGGATGTTGACCGGCGCGGATATCAAAACCCGCCGCGGTCATTTGCTCACGAAAGTACTGCGTATTCTCACGCAGGGTTTGTTGCAGTTGAGTAGAGGCCGAAAGCAGTTCTAGGGACTTAATTCCCGCCGCGGCTAACGCAGGGGTGAGCGTATTGGAAAAGAGGTAAGGCCGTGAGCGTTGCCGCAGCAATTCGATAATGTCGCGGCGGCTGGCGGTGAAGCCGCCCGATCCGCCACCCAACGCTTTTCCTAATGTGGAAGTATAAATATCTATCCTGTCCATCACTTGATGGTGTTCGGCGGAACCGCGCCCCGTAGACCCAATCACGCCGGTGGCATGGGAATCATCCACCATCACCATCGCTTCATATTTTTCCGCCAGTACCACAATGTCATTCAGTTTGGCGATATCGCCATCCATACTGAACACGCCGTCCGTAGCGATGAGTTTAGTGCGGCAGTCTTTGGCTTCTTTAAGCTTTTGTTCCAAATCCGCCATGTCATTATGGGCATAACGAAAACGCGCCGCCTTGCACAACCGAATACCGTCGATGATAGACGCATGATTCAAGGCGTCACTGATTACGGCATCTTCCGCGCCCAACAAGGTTTCAAACAATCCCGTGTTGGCGTCGAAACACGAGGTATACAAAATGGCATCTTCCGTCCGCAAAAAACCGGCAATGGCTTGTTCCAACGTTTTATGCAAATCCTGTGTACCACAAATAAACCGCACCGAAGCCATGCCAAAGCCGTGGCTTTGCAATGCCTCAATGGCCGCGGTCACTATATCGGGATGGTTCGCCAGGCCGAGATAATTGTTGGCGCAGAAGTTAAGTACCTCACCCCCATCTACGGTTTTAATCTCAACACCTTGTGGCGTGGTAATAATCCTTTCTTGTTTATACAATCCCTCGTGTTTTATCTCGACCAGTTGTGATTCAAAGCGCGCTTCAATGTGAGTCATACCTTCCTCCGTCAGCTCTGTGCACTGTAATCCCACTCCAAAATGACTTTACCGCATTGGCCTGAACGCACTACTTCAAACGCCTCGTGAAAATCATCCACCGCAAAACGATGAGTAATGATGGGCGCGATATCCAGACCACTGCGCAACAACGCGGTCATCTTGTACCAAGTCTCGAACATCTCCCGGCCATAGACACCTTTTAAGAAAAGTCCTTTAAAAATCACTTCATCCCAACTGATCTCGGTGTTCGGGGGCAAGAACCCTAAAATGGCAATATGGCCACCATGGTACATACTGCTGATCATGTCATTAAACGCTCGTGGATTGCCGGACATTTCCAGGCCGATGTCAAAGCCGTTGGACATTTTTAGTGTTTGTTGTATATCGTGGATGGTTTGGTGCGACACATTCACCGTATGCACCCTCGTTAAACGTTCGGCAAGCGCTAAGCGATACTCATTTACATCACTAATTACCACATGCCGCGCGCCGACAAAACGGCACACTGCGGCGGCCATAATGCCAATGGGCCCCGCCCCCGTGATCAACACATCCTCCCCCACAAGGTCATAGGATAAGGCGGTATGCACCGCATTACCAAAGGGATCTAGAATGGCGGCAATCTCCGATGGAATATCATCGTGCACGGGCCATAGATTGGATGCCGGCAACACCATATATTCCGCGAACGCGCCATCCCGTCCGCCCCCAATACCGACCGCTTTGTCACAAAGATGCCGCTTGCCGGCGCGGCAGTTGCGGCAAATACCACAGGTCACATGCCCCTCCCCGGTGACACGATCACCCACGGCATAACCATGCACGCTATCACCAATTTCCACAATCTCCCCGACAAATTCATGACCAATAATTCGCGGTGTGTGAATGTTACGCTGCGCCCATTCGTCCCAGTTATAAATGTGCAGATCTGTGCCGCAAATCCCGGTTTTGCTAATCTTGATCAACACGTCATTGGTGCCCGGAGTGGGAACCGGTGCCGATTCCATCCACAATCCCGGCTTGGCATACTGTTTTACTAGGGTTTTCACCTGTGCGCTCCTTTATATTCCTTATAATTACCCGGTCAGAATGAAGTGATCATTAAAGTTGACAATGAAGGGTTAGATACTAATCGACGTCAAAGATTTCATAACACTGCTGGACGAACCTACGGTGCAGTCGTTGCAATCCGCGTATGACAGATTTAGCGGGTACTGGATTCACTCAGTGCCGGAAAAAAGGCATTTGAGAGTTTGATTTCACACATAAAACTGATTTATTTTAAATCCCAACCAAACGCGAGCAGCAGCAATTGATCAAGCCCTTCGAACTTGTCCGGTTCCGCCAGATCAAACGCCACCGCCTTCCGACTAAATCGGTCGAAAATTGGGCCGGCGACTTTCATTGTTTCTGGATTAGTAAGCAATGCAATTAACGCTTTACGCTGTTCTTGCGTAAATTTGTCATTGACCGTAATAGCATCGTTCGGAGCAACAGCACTCTTATAAATCACCTTGTAAGTAGCGCGATCGGCTTTGGCTATTTTGAAAAATCTTTTGTCGCGCAGGACAGCCGCCGTACATTTCCCCTTAGAAAAATCGGAGAAAACCTTTTCTTCACCGTGAACAAGATGCAACTGTGGCTCTGCCGCGCGATGATAGTAGTTTTGCAATAGCATCAACGTCCCCAGTTGAGGGGTCATTTGCGCACAAACCGATTCGTAAATAAGATCGCGGAGGGTGTTGACGTGGGTCCTGGCCTGTGGAGTAACTACCAAAAACTGAAGGTTCTCCGGCAAATTCACCAATATTGTGTGATGGAGGTTTGCTACGCGCCACTGCGAGAAATGCGGACCGTCAAATACGATGTCGTAAAGCCCCTTCTGCATATTGACCGAATACTCTAGGAAGCCGCGCGGATACACGTACCGCACCTGCTCACCAATCACCTCACTCATCGCCTTTACCAGCGGCTCATAGGTCGCTCGCTCTTCCGCCTCCGTACCACGAGGAGGTGCGCTAAAGATCAATTCGGCGAAAACATTGCTGTTAACGGAGAAAATCATGACCACCATTGCCATGAATTTTGATTTATACATTATTTTATTTACCCCTTTTTTTTATTATGGTGGCATTAGCCGTTACAAAGTATACCTGTCAGGGACAGGAAGAACAAAGACCTTCTTTCGCCAAGCCATCAGGTAATCCACAAAAAACCGTGCCAGCGACTGCTTGCGCCCAAAATTCTTTTTAAAACGAAGAGTTATCGGCTGAAGTTTATACAATGCGGAGACATCATGGGCAGAGAGCAATATTTACTAATAAACTAATACACAAACAAATAAGCGGCTGGTCTTGTTTGGAAAGGTTTAATTGTCGCCCGTTTTGACGACTGTTAGTACACTAGCTAAGTTCTTAAAATAGCACTGTGGTCTAAGTACAATCCCTTACCATCAGGGGCTTTGGCCAAACCGTATAAATTGCGGAGTTCTTCTTCGAAATGGTTCTATTGAAATTAGTGCTCTGTCACCTTTTACGCCCGTCCAGTGCGACTTTTACACCTTCGAGTGTTTCCAAAAGGTTTTCTGTTTTTTGAGCTGTTTTTCGCGTTTTTTTCAGCTTCGAATCGAGTGTAGTTGGTTGGTTGAAAGTCATCTCTAGCTTGGCAAGCCAAAGCCGCGTTTATCCAGGATTATCCACCGAAAATACACTCCACGGATAATTGATAAAAATCACTTGCTTTCTACCTTCCTCGCCCCAAGCCACATCCGCGCGGATGACGACACCGGAGAGAATCAATCGGAAACCAACACCATAAGATGTCCGCTGACTTTTCCAAAGATTATTCAGTTCGTCGGCAACACTGCCTTGTTCCGCAAAAAACGATAGCTGGATACCGGTACGAATGCCTTTAGCGATGTATATATCAAACGGCGTATGCTCGTCGGTCAAGTTCCAGCGATATTCCAGACCGTAAAACACCGCGTTCCCGGCATAAAACCGGCCATTGTCAAAACTGCGCAGACGTTGAGTCCCACCTAACGCTGTCGCCGTACCGTATGTATTATCGGCGATTGTTTGCTCGATTAAATCCCGTTCCGTGATTAAGCACTGATCCTGCTGTGGTCCCGGCGGTATTGCATCACAGCCTAAGCCGGAGTTTTGGCGTAAGGTTTCATAGTCTGTTGTCGCTTGACGAGTAATATGGGCGCGGGAAAAATACGCATTAAACGCTAAGGTGTCCCAGCGCCGCACGGGTATATAACCGGTGAGATTATAGTCCATAACGAAATAATCACTGCGATATTGATTATCATTAGAAAAGGTTTTCCCTGCAGTCTCGAATCGCACACCACGCCGGGGATCCAAACGATCATCGGTAAAATCAAGAATAAAACCCAGCGTTGTAAAATAACCGTAATACGTTGAGGTATCTATAGCGGCAAATTCATTTCCATCCGCGTCGAGCACTTGTAATAAGCGGCTTTTACCATTTCCATAACGCACATAGGTTTCCACTTGGCGCTGCATAAACGATAAGGTCAACTGCCCAAGCCAATACCCTCCCTCCGCTTTAGGTAAAATATAATCGTTTACATCGGAAGCCATACCTCTTTTGTATTGGACCGGTGCGACTAGAAAGTCATAATATCCCACATCAAAAATCAACCGCTGATTAATTAGATGCAAATCCAATAAGGTATAACCGGAGGCTTTGAAATCGCCGTTTACTTTAAATGCTGTAAAATCCGTGTCCGTACTAAACATATTCAGGACACTACCGCCGAAACCAGAAGCGCTACCCAACCCGGGAATATCTCCCACCAACGGGTAAACAAAATAACCGAAATCCTTGCCGAATTGATCACGCCGGCGTTGTTGTTCAAACCATGAGCCGGCATGGACCGTGCTAATCCCGATTGTAAAAATCAACACTGCAATACATGCTTGCATGCCAAGTGAAAAATTTTCTCGAATCATGGTTAGACACCTTCGCTATTGACCACAGTGGAAATCTACTGCTGACTCATTGACAAAGTACACAACCATATGTGGCGTAATTTATAGTGATTAACGGCTAATTAACGCTAGCCCATCAGAAATAAAGTGCCCCTGTAACCCTGTAACAGAAGCCCTTATTGCTTCAGCCGGTACCCTGTTTTAAACATCCACCACACGATGACCAGGCAGGCACCAAGGAATACCAGCACCATGGCAAGGCTCAAACCCACGCTCACATCGGCGACTTCAAAAAAGCTCCATCTGAATCCGCTGATCAAGTAGACAACTGGGTTGAACAAGGTGATGGTCTGCCAGGCCGGTGGCAGCATGCTGACAGAGTAAAAGCTGCCGCCAAGAAAAACCAAGGGGGTAATCACCAGCATCGGGATGAGTTGCAGTTTTTCGAAATTGGTCGCCCATAAGCCAATGATAAAACCAAACAGACTGAACGAAATACAAGTGAGTATCAGAAAGCCCATCATCCAAACCGGATGGGCGATTTGCAACGGCACGAAAAATCCTGCCGTAGCTAGAATAATCAAGCCGATTATGAACGATTTGGTCGCCGCCGCTCCCACGTAGCCGATCAGGATTTCAACAAAGGAAATCGGTGCGGACAAGATTTCGTAGATGGTGCCGGTGAACTTAGGAAAAAAAATTGCGAAGGACGCGTTGGCGATACTCTGTGTCAGCAACGCCAGCATCATCAGACCAGGCACGATAAAAGACCCGTAGGAGACACCTTCAACGGTCTCGATACGCGAGCCGATCGCCGAGCCGAACACCACGAAGTAAAGCGCAGTGGAGATCACCGGTGATGCAAAACTCTGCGCCAGTGTCTCCCAGGCGCGCAGCATTTCGTATTTATAGATAACCTTAATGGCGTTAATATTCATTATCTTTACTTCACCAGGCTGACAAATATTTCTTCCAAGGACGTCTTCGTTGTGTGTACATCCTTGATCAATAGACCGGCTTCGCTAATGGCCTGCAGGAGCCCGTTTATACCGGTGTGCGTATTATGTGGGTCGTATGTATAAGTCAGCTGGCAGCCGTTTGTAGACAAGTCCAGTGCAAATGGGGCCAGCGTTTCCGGTATGACCGATAGGGCCGCTTCGAGTTCTACAATCAATTGCCGTTTGCCGAGCTTATGCATTAGTGCTTGTTTATCATCGACCAGCAGCAACTCACCATGATTGATGACACCCACACGATCGGCGATCGCCTCGGCCTCTTCGATATAGTGCGTCGTGAGGATAATGGTGACACCCGATTCGCGCAGACGCCGCACCAGCGCCCACATATCCTTACGCAACTCCACATCAACACCCGCTGTCGGCTCATCCAGAAACAGTACCAAAGGTTCGTGCGCCAGGGCCTTACCGATCAGCACACGCCGTTTCATACCGCCCGACAAGGCCATGAGCATGTTGTTTTTCTTCTCCCATAGCGACAAGTCCTTCAGCAGTTGCTCAAGATAGTGAGGGTCCGACTTTTTGCCGAACAGGCCGCGACTGAAATGCAATGTATTCCACACCTTATCGAAAGCACCGAGAGTGAGTTCCTGCGGCACCAGGCCAATCATGCTACGTGTGATGCGGTAGTCCGATACGATGTCATGGCCACCTACCGTTACCGAGCCACTACTGGCGTTAACAATCCCGCAGATGATCGAGATGAGCGTAGTCTTACCGGCACCATTGGGCCCAAGTAGTGCCAGAATCTCGCCAGGTTGAATGTCCAGGTTCACATTCTTCAGCGCCTGGTAACCGCCGGCATAGGTCTTCGATAAGTTTGATATGGAAACGATTGGCTGCATTATATAATCTCGGGACAACTCACTCATATAAACAGCCGTTTCAGTTACCTTCGGCCGCCTTGCTTTAGTGGTTTAAGTCACAAAAATCCCTATTGCACTTATTTAAAAAACAATAGACTGCGCCTCAAATATACACTTCTCGAATGAATCTTTAATAAATTCGTTGTATAGTTACGATACTTCACAACGACACAGTGATCAAATGAAACTCTTGATACGCAATCTCTCCCGCAGCACAACAGAATCCGCCATCCGAACCCTGTTCGAAACCTACGGGACAGTGCAATCGTGCAACCTAATCATTGACAAAGCGACGGGTGTCTCCAAGGGGTTTGGGTTTGTTGAAATGCCCAAGGCAGGTGAGGCTAAAGCAGCGATGATATCCATCAATGGCAGCGAGGTTGACGGTAACAAAATTCGCGTTAAAAAGGCTGAAC
>JASFLF010000135.1:0-7615 GCA_050118235.1 Gammaproteobacteria bacterium
GCGATGATTTCATGCATTTCCTCTGGAGGTAACATTTTGGACATCGGGCCTTTGAGCGCCGCTTCCAAGCGAGTGTCGCTTTGGCTACCGCTGTAGGCGATGATTAAGTCCGTCACAGACAAGGCCGGATTTCCATCGCGGCCAGCATGAGAAGCGAATACGTGTATCATCGCAAACAAATAACCCATGCCCAATACTATCAATGCCGAGGTGTACGTCACTCGCATCCCCATGGGTAAGTATTTGAAATGCATACAGCGTTGGCCAGTCATAAAAACTTCCCTCCTGCCATTAATTGTTATGGGTAGTGGCCGAAATCAGTCGACAACACGAAATCGTAGTGCGGAATTATAAGGTAAATCTTTCCCAGTAAGGTGACTTTGATCAAATACCCAGTTAGGTTTTTGAAGATTATCGAACTAGTGGAGAAAAACGACCCAATTCCGCATAAACGAGCATAAGTATATATTAATTAACTTATTGCCTACTACTCTTAATGGCCTGATTCGAGAATGAAAAATTTGGTGATGACACGAAGTTGAGTATGTTTTTATAGTGTCAACATGGACTTACCTCATATTTTGGGTACAAATTCTGCTTTAATTACTTGATCGAATTCTTTTTTAAAATTGATGTTATGAATACTGCACAAGTCATCGAATCCGCGTACGATGTATTAAATCGCTCTATATTGTATTACCAGGGGCGGCCCGTCGGCACGGCCGCCGCCTTAGGGGACTCGGTCGAAGCCCTCAATTACAAAGAATGTTTTATTCGGGATTTTGTACCCAGCGCTTTGGTTTTTTTAATGGATGGTCAATATGACATCGTGAAAAACTTTTTGCAATTGGTGGCCAAAATGCAGAGCCAGCAAAAAGTCATGGAAGGTCACGAACGAGCGGTGGGTTTAATGCCGGCCAGTTTTCGTGTTCCTGCCGACGGTGATAGCGACCAAGAGCCTAGTGCGGACTTTGGTGATCGCGCGATAGGTCGAGTGGCTCCGGTAGATTCAGCCATGTGGTGGATGCTGTTGTTACGCGCTTATGTGGTTACCACGGAAGACACACAATTCGCCTATCAACCGGAGTTTCAATCCAGTATTCGACAAACACTGGAATTATACCTCAAGGAGAGTTTCGAAACTTCACCGGCCATGCTGGTGCCCGATGCATCGTTTATGATAGACCGGCGGATGGGAGTATACGGCCATCCTTTGGAGATCCAGGCACTATTCTATGGCATGTTATTGACAGCCCAGGAATTATTATTGCCAACGCCGGACAATCAAAAAGTATTGATCAATGTGAAAAAGCGTTTGCAGACCCTGCGCTCTTATGTGCGGATTTATTTTTGGTTGGATCAACAACGACTTAATGAAATACACCGTTATCGCAGCGAAGAGATAGGTTCAGAAGCGGTGAATCTGTTTAATATTTATCCCGAGACCATACCGGAATGGATCGATGGCTGGGTTCCGGAGGACAGTGGCTATTTCGTGGGTAATCTAGGACCGGGTCGTATGGATTTTCGGTTTTTTTCTTTTGGAAATCTGTTATCGGTATTGTTCGGTCTGGCCACGGAAGATCAGTCACGGCAATTGATGAATTTATATTTGGAAAGGTGGGAACAGTTAGTGGGTGCCATGCCGGTTAAGATTGTGTTTCCCGCTGTCAAAGGGGAAAAATGGGCTTATACCACGGGTAGTGATCCCAAGAATGTGCCGTGGTCATATCACAACGGGGGCCATTGGCCTTGTTTGGTGTGGGCTTTCGTAGGGGCGGCGATGCGCACCGGCCATCATCACTTGGGGCACAAACTATTGGAAATGGCGATGCAAAAACTGCCCAAAGATCACTGGCCTGAATATTACGATGGTAAGGCGGGAACTCTCATTGGACGGCGGGCTAATTTTAATCAAACCTGGTCCGCCGCGGCGACCATTGTGGCGCATCGCTTCTTACAGGACGAAGACAGCGAAAAAGTATATCAATCCATTACATTTTGACTGTTAATGAGTTCATTTGATGTTACATCGGGGAATAAATCCCGGTACCCGGCGCCGGCACGGGTAGTTTGGTGGTTCGCGTCAACTTGCCTACTGGTTTAGAATGCTGTTCCAGTAAACAGTAAATAGCCAATGGACCAGTAGATAAGCGATGCAATCAAACCGCTGGTACCGTAAACCATCATGATACGCATGGTATTTTTGAGTTTCATGCCTGGAGTGTGGATGGCAATCATAGAGTTTCCTTTTTTTGCGTATTTCTCAAACGACGATGAAAAATCTTTTCCTATGATCAATATTTAGTGAATAAACACTTGCTAAAAAAGTATTTTCATGTCAGTTTTGTAAAAATATGGTAAAAGATATGTTTCTGTTTGTTTCTGACTATAAATATTATATGAAGTACTACCGAAGGGGCGTCATAACTAATGTATATTGCCATTCTGGAAGATGATCCAGGACAAGCCAAGCTCATGACGATATGGTTGGAACGTGCCGGCCATGCGTGTAAAACCTATGCCACGGGAAAATCCTTTATAGAAAATGTGGCCAGCGAGCAATTTAACTTGCTAATTCTGGACTGGGAATTGCCGGATATCAAGGGCGATGAAGTATTGCAATGGGTGCGTGAGAACTTGGGTTGGAAAGTGCCTGTGTTATTCATGACTTTTCGCGATGGCAGTGATGAAGTGGCCAGCATTCTCAAATTAGGCGCGGATGATTTCGTGTCCAAGTCGGTTGAACGCAATGAACTACTTGCCCGAATCGATAGTCTCCAGCGAAGAGCAACCTTACCACAGCAAAATCAGCAAATACTACGTATCGGTGAATTTGTCATTGATGGGGTTGAACACAAAGTCACCCGCAACGGTCAAGAGATAAAACTCACCCCTACCGAACTAAAGCTTGCCATGTATTTATTTCAAACCATGGATAAACTGCGCACCCGCAGTGATTTGCTTGCCAATGTCTGGGGCAGGAATGCCGAAATAAGCACACGAACCGTGGATATTCATATCAGCCGGCTGCGCAAAAAGTTGGAATTGACACCGGAAAATGGTTGGTTGCTGGAATCCGTATCCGGCGTAGGATATCGGTTGTTAAGGCAAAAACCTCCCGTTACATCGTAAGCATTGCAATACCTTTGCAAATCACGCCTTAAAATAAGGTCAAATAAATGCTATCATTTTCAATGTGTCGTAATTGATGCGGTTCAAAACAAAGTATTTTGTCTTAAAAAATACTTTCCATATATATCAACGCAATGTTTTAAAGAGCGTATTAAACATCGTGGAACAAAATTCGGCTTTAGCAAAACATGCACAACACAATACTTCAAACATAAAAGGCACGTAAAAACTACATTGTACAGCGATTTTGTTTGACAGAAAAAACAAATACGGGAAATTATATGAGTCAGCCGTCAAATAACGGCTTGTACATCATGCTTATCAGCGTGCACGGGCTGATTCGCGGAAGCCAGATGGAGTTAGGCCGCGATGCTGATACCGGAGGTCAGATTAAATACGTTGTCGAACTGGCCAAGGCATTGGGCGAACATCCGGATGTCGCCCGTGTTGATTTACTCACCCGGCAGATTTTTGATAAAAAAGTCGATGCCGATTATTCCGCTCCCACCGAAAAGTTGTCATCCAACGTTGCCATTATACGTCTACCGTGTGGCCCGCGGCGATATTTGCGTAAAGAAGTCTTGTGGCCTTACCTGGATATTTACGTCGATAATGTGTTGCAGCATCTACGTAAATCACGAAGAGTGCCTGATATAGTCCATGCACATTATGCCGATGCCGGCTACGTAGGCTCACGTCTGGTGCAATTGTTGGGTGTACCGTTGTTGTTTACCGGTCATTCACTGGGGCGCGTGAAAAAACAGCGTTTGGCGGAGAAGGGCAGTAAAGAATCCACCATAGAAAATCAATACAATATTTCCCAACGTATTGAGGCGGAAGAAATCACTCTGGGCAACGCCAATCTGGTCATTACCAGTACTAGTCAGGAAGTGGAAGAGCAATACGAAATCTACGAAAATTATCATCCACGCAGAATGCTGGTGATTCCACCGGGGGTGGACTTAACCCGCTTTCACAACAAGGCCGATGAACAGGAAGAACGCTCGCCGATAAAACAGCAAATCGACCGGTTTTTTAACGATCCCCAAAAACCCCTGATCTTGGCTTTATCTCGCGCTGATGAGCGCAAAAATATTGCTAGTCTGGTGCGGGCTTACGGCGAACATCCAACATTACGAAAGATTGCCAATCTGCTCATTGTTGCCGGTAATCGTGATGACATAACCACCATGGACAAAGGGGCGCGGGAGGTTCTGACCCAGCTGCTGTTGTTGATTGACCGTTATGATTTATATGGCCATGTGGCCTACCCCAAACATCATGATGCCGATGATGTGCCGAAGATATATCGTTTAGGCGCCGCATCCAAAGGGGTGTTTGTGAACCCGGCATTGACCGAGCCTTTTGGATTGACGTTGATTGAAGCCGCCGCTTGCGGCCTACCGGTGGTGGCAACCAATGACGGCGGGCCCCGAGACATTCTCGGCACCTGCAACAATGGCCTGCTCATCGACCCACTGGATTCGGATGAAATTGCCAATACTATCGAGAAAGTATTAACCGATAAGGCATTGTGGGATAAGTATTCCCGCAATAGTCAGCAAGGGGCTTTTAAGCATTATTCCTGGCAAAGTCATGTGGAAAAATACCTGGCGGCGGTGAAACAAGTTGTGGGCAAACCGAAACGGGTTACTGATATTGCTGCCACCAAGAAAAGCCGTTTGCTGTCAGTGGACAAGCTATTAGTGTGCGATATAGATGACACCCTATTAGGAGACCAAGAGGGCCTGGAAAAATTGCTTGAAGCGATTGATCACGCACGTGACAGGGTGGGTTTGGCGGTGGTTACCGGAAGGCGTATTGAAAGCACTATGGACGTTCTGGAAAAATGGAACGTGCCGGTTCCCGATGTGTTGGTGACTGCGGTAGGCGGAGAAATTTATTATGGCCATCGTATGGTGCAGGACACCGATTGGACAAAACACATAGATTATCGCTGGAAACCGGAGGCGCTGCGTGAAGCGACGCGGAATTTCCCTGGCCTGAAACTACAAAAAGCCGCTGAGCAAAGGCGTTTTAAAATCAGCTACGATGTGGATCCCAGCAAAGCGCCCAGCGTAAAAGAAATTAGAACGCATCTGCGAAAACGTGATTTGCATGCCAAGATCATTTATAGCCATCACGCCTACCTGGACTTGCTGCCGGTGCGGGCTTCTAAAGGCCTGGCAATACAATACTTGACCATAAAGTGGGGCTTGGATCCAAGAAAAATTCTGGTTGCGGGCGACTCCGGTAACGATGAAGAAATGTTACGTGGCAACAACCTGGGAGTCATTGTGGCAAACTACAGTAAAGAACTTTCCAGGCTGAAAGGCCGGCAGGATATCTATTTTGCCCAGGGGGCCTATGCCTGGGGTATATTGGAAGGAATGAATTACTATGACTTTCTAGGAAACAACACGGAAAGTCGGAAACTAAACGAAACGAATGAACCGCAAGAACCACAAGAACTACAACAAACCAACGATATAGATACGGTGACTGATGCTTGAATTGCTAATGGGGGTAATAGCTAAACACAGAGAGCAAGTCTACCTGCTACTACGTCACTATCTTTCCCTGCAAAGGCCTTTCCTGTTGCGCTCTGACCTTTGGGATGAATTCGAGACTTTTTGCCGGGAACACGCTGATGCAGAAGAGCTGTGCGGTTCGGGGTTTCGAAAGATGATTGCCAAATCCCAAGAGGCGGCTGTGGAAACACCGTGGATATACTTTGCCGTGCGTGAGCAAGTAGGCCGTTGGACCTATATTCGCGTTCATCTGGAAACCCTGGATTTGAAAGAGATCAATGTGTCGGAGTTTTTAGCTTTCAAAGAGCGGCTGGTTACCGGCAAAGACACCACCCAGCGCTGGAGTCTGGAGCTGGATTTTGGTCCGTTTAACCGCGATTTTCCCAAGTTGAAAGAACCGCGTTCCATCGGCCGGGGTGTTGAGTTTCTCAACCGGCGCTTGTCCAGCCAGTTGTTCCACTCCATAGGCGGCGGGGATAAACAGTTACTGAATTTTTTACAAGTACATCAGTTTCGCGGTCAGCAACTGATGTTAAACGACAGAATTCACGATGTGCCGGAACTACGAATTGCATTGCGCCGCGCCGAAGACTATTTGTCCGAGCAGGCGCAGGAAGCGCAATGGTCCGATGTCGGTCATGTGATGCAGACTCTAGGGTTTGAAATAGGCTGGGGGCGCACGGTGGAGCGCATGCGCGACACTATTCATTTGTTATCCGATATACTGGAAGCGCCGGAACCGGGGGTGCTGGAGAAGTTTCTCGGCCGGATTCCCATGATATTCAGCATTGCCATATTGTCTCCTCACGGTTATTTCGGTCAATCCAATGTGTTGGGATTGCCGGACACCGGCGGGCAAGTGGTTTACATACTGGATCAAGTGCGCGCCTTGGAAAAAGAAATGCGCCGGCGATTGACCGAGCAAGGCCTGGACATCGATCCGCAAATTGTGGTGATTACCCGTCTCATACCCCAAGCTCAGGGCACCACGTGCGACCAACGGTTAGAGCCCATCGTCGCCACCCAAAACGCCAAGATCTTACGGGTGCCGTTTCGCTCCGAAACCGGGGAAATCATTAAGCATTGGATATCGCGTTTTGAAATCTGGCCTTATTTGCAGCAGTTCGCCATTGATGTGGAGCATGAATTATTGGCCGAATTGGGACAACGGCCGGATTTGGTCATCGGTAATTATTCCGACGGCAATCTGGTGGCCACCATGTTGTCACACCGCCTGCAAGTGACCCAATGCAATATCGCTCACGCCTTGGAAAAAACCAAATATCTATATTCCGATCTTTATTGGCACGAGCACGAAGCTCAGCATCATTTTTCCTGCCAGTTCACCGCAGACTTAATCGCCATGAACCATACCGACTTTATTATCACCAGCACCTACCAGGAAATTGCCGGTAACGATCAAAGTGTCGGGCAGTATGAAAGTCATATCGCTTTTACCATGCCGGATTTGTACCGGGTAGTGAATGGCGTCGATGTATATGACCCAAAGTTCAACATAGTCTCGCCCGGGGCAGATGCCGATGTTTATTTTCCCTATACCGAGTCCGGCAGGCGACTGACAGGCTTGCGCAGCGATATCGAAGATATGATATTCGGCGGACCCCGCGACAATACCCGTGGCGTACTGGGCGAAAAAGACAAACCGTTGATATTTACCATGGCGCGCATGGATACGATAAAAAATATCACCGGTTTGGTGACCTGGTACGGCCAAAATCCACACTTGCGCGAGCAGGCAAACCTGTTCGTCGTGGCCGGAGCAGTGGACGCGGATCTTTCCACCGATGAAGAAGAACGCACGCAAATCATCTTAATGCACCAGCTTATGGAACAATACCAACTGGATAGCCAAGTGCGCTGGTTGGGGACTCGCTTGGATAAAAATTTAAGCGGCGAAATCTACCGTTTTATTGCCGATCAAAAAGGGG
>JASFLF010000136.1:0-7598 GCA_050118235.1 Gammaproteobacteria bacterium
CCTGAATTTGGCGATCGTGTTCAACGGAACCATTTATAACTATCCTCAGTTGCGCGAGGAACTCGTGCAAAAAGGCTATGAGTTTTTCTCCAGTGGTGACACTGAGGTTATTCTCAAAGCCTATGCAGAGTGGGGTGAACAATGTGTGCAACGCCTGCACGGTATGTTCGCATTCGCTATTTGGGACAAAATGAAAGCCCGAGTGTTTTTAGCGCGGGATCGCTTAGGTATAAAACCTTTGTATTATTCCCAAACTGACACCGGCATTCGCTTTGCGTCCAACACGCAAGCGTTACTGGCCGCAGGTAACGTGGATACAAGTATTGATCCCGTAGGGCTGCATCATCAATTCACTTTGCACGCCGTTATCCCCGCACCGCGCACTATATTAACCGGCGTGCGCAAAGTCGCGCCCGGCCATACCATGAGCGTCACTGCAAAAGGGGAAGTTGAGACCAAGCGTTTCTGGGACTTGCACGCCAAACGCCCAACGCAGTTTAAACATGAAATCGAATGGATTGATTTAATTCATGAAGCGTTAAAAAAAGCCGTGGAACGGCGTAAAGTCATCGCCGATGTGCCTGTGGGAGTTTTACTGTCCGGCGGTTTGGATTCCAGCTTGTTGGTGGGTTTGTTGGCCGAAGCCGGGGTGAAGGATTTGCGCACCTTTTCCATAGGATTTGAAGACATCGGTGAAGAGCGCGGCAGCGAATTTGAGTATTCCGATCAAGTGGTCGAGCGGTTCCAGACCCAGCACAAAAAAATCCATATTTCCAACAGCGAAGTGCTGCCGCGATTGCCCGAAGCCGTGGCGAATATGGCAGAACCCATGGTGGGGCAGGATGCGGTGGCGTTTTATCTATTGTCCGAGCAAGTGTCCAAAGAGGTTAAAGTGGTGCAAAGCGGTCAGGGGGCCGATGAAGTGTTCGGGGGATATTTTTGGTATCCCCTGATGCAAGAGGCCCAGGGAACCGACTTGGAACGGTTCGCCGGTTATTATTTCGACCGCAGCCACGAGGAGTATTTGCAAACCGTCAGTACTGAATTCGGTGGAGCAGATTACACCAGCCAATGGGTTGCCGATGAATTGTCGCAGCCCCATGGCGAGACCTTTATGGATCGGGTATTGCGGATGGATGTCACCAGTTTAATCGTGGACGATCC
Organism: Gammaproteobacteria bacterium; assembly: GCA_050118235.1. Lineage (GTDB taxonomy): Bacteria > Pseudomonadota > Gammaproteobacteria > SZUA-152 > SZUA-152 > JAJDNG01. The sequence goes on from JASFLF010000136.1 coordinate 1,165, forward strand.
CGTTAAACGAGTGGACAACATGACCATGGCCTGGGGGTTGGAGGCGCGGGTACCGTTTTTGGATCATGAATTAGTGGAATTGGCTGCGCAAATGCCGCCGGAACTCAAACTCAAGTCCGAAGGCAAACATCCACTAAAGTTGATCGCCCGCGGCTTATTGCCGGATGCTGTCATCGACCGTCCCAAAGGGTATTTCCCCATGCCGGCCCTGAAATACGTGCGCGGCGAATTTTTGGAATTTATGCGGGATATCTTGACCTCCCAGGCCTGCTTGAAAAGAAACCTCTATAACCGCACATATGTGGATAAATTATTGGCTGATCCCGAAAATGAACAACATTTCACCAAAATCAAGGGCAGTAAATTGTGGCATTTATCCCTATTGGAATATTGGTTGCAATTGAACGTAGACCCACATCTAAATAATGGATAAATGTTGACTAATTTAGTCAGTTAATTTACCTTAACAAACAATTTTCCCCGTCATTTTAGAAACAGAGAGAGGTTCACTGGTATGGACGTAATGGAACGAATCAAGCAACAAGTCGAAGAGAATCCTGTGGTGATCTTCATGAAAGGTACCCCTCAATTCCCCCAATGCGGTTTTTCTTCACGCGCCGCAGAAGCATTGAAAGCCTGTGGCGAACAATTCGCCTATGTTAACGTATTGTCCGATATGGAAATTTTTGAAAATCTGCCACGATTTGCCGATTGGCCGACTTTTCCCCAGGTGTATATTAATGGTGAACTAGTTGGGGGCTGCGACATTACGCTGGAACTTTTTCAAAAAGGTGAGCTCCAAAAAATGGTAAAAGAGGCGGCAACTGCCAAACAGTAACGCCGTTTAAAACCTACAGGACGTAGTGTTTTTTGCAATGTTGTTACTTAAGTGTTGTTAGTACTTTCCCACTATGCGAGCTTCCAGCTCCATATTTGCTCTGAAGTTAAAGGCCATCCCTGTGATGGCCTTTTTTATTGATTTCGGACCGCTTTTACTCAAGAGAGCGGGCGTGTCCCCACAAGTTCACGATTTTACAGAACAGCTCCGCGGTTTTTTCCGCATCGTAGCGGGCGGAGTGAGCGTTCTCGTTGTCCCAGTCGATGCCCGCGGCTTTGACCGCTCTGGCCAATACTGTTTGGCCGAATGCCAGTCCGCCTAATGTGGCGGTATCAAAGGTGCTGAAATTATGAAAGGGGTTGCGTTTGATGCCGGTTCGCTCGACCGCGGCTTTGAGAAACGCCAAATCAAACGCCGGATTATGCCCCACTAGAATCGCCCGGCTGCAATTCACGTCTTTTAGAACCCGGCGTATGGGTTCAAAGATTTTTTTCAGCGCCTGTAATTCAGTGACCGCAAATCGGAAAGGATGGTGCGGATCGATACCGTTGAACGCCAGGGAGGCTTGATCCAAGTTGGCGCCTTCAAAGGGTTGCACATGGGTCCAAAGGGTTTCGTAGGGTCGTAATTGGTGTTTTTCGTCGTAGTGCAACAACACGGCGGCGATTTCCAGTAAAGCATCGGTTTGTGAATTGAATCCGGCGGTTTCAACATCCACCACTACCGGAAGAAAACCACGGAAGCGGCCAGCCATTACCGATCGGTGTTCACGGCGGACGTCGTTTGAATTGGAGTGATTTACAGCTTTAGTTGCCATGAAAGTTTTTCACCACTTAATAATGGAACAATAGTTTGTTCAGCAAAAGGATAATCGTTGGGGATCTCCCAAGATTGTTTAATTAATGTGACCGTTTCTGTGTTTCTCGGTAAGCCGTAGAAATCCGCACCGTGATGACTGGCAAAAGCTTCCAGTTTGTCTAATGCCCCGGCTTGTTCAAACGCAAGTGCGTACAATTCCAACGCGGCGTGGGCGCTGAAAATGCCGGCGCAACCAGAGGCGCATTCTTTGGCATTTTTGGCATGAGGTGCACTATCAGTGCCCAGGAAGAACTTTTTGTTGCCGCTGGTGGCGGCAATTACCACCGCTTCCCGGTGAATTTCCCGCTTCAATATTGGAAGACAATAGTAATGGGGATTAATTCCACCTTTAAAAAGGGCGTTACGGTTAAATAACAAGTGCTGAGGGGTAATGGTGGCGCCCACGTGATCACCGCAGGCCAGCACAAAGTCCACCGCTTCTTTGGTGGTGATGTGTTCAAACACCAAGCGCAGTTTGGGAAACCGTTCTACTAATGGAGCGAAAACCTCGTCGATAAAGCGCTTTTCCCGATCGAATACATCAACCTCCCCGCCGGTGACTTCGCCATGAATTAACAACGGCAGGTCGTGTTCCTGCATGGCGGCCAGGGTTTCAAAAACCTTTTCCATGTTTGTCACCCCGAAGTCCGAATTGGTGGTAGCCCCCGCCGGGTACAGCTTCACAGCGTTCACATAAGGGCTTTGTACGGCTTGGGTGATCTCCGCCGGCGCGGTATTATCGGTTAAATACAGTGTCATCAACGGTTCAAAGCGAACATCGCGGGGCACGGCCGCCAAGATTCGCTGGCGATATTCCAAGGCCGCCGCAACCGTGGTGACCGGCGGTTTGAGATTGGGCATGATAATGGCGCGCGCAAAACGCGCCGCGCTCATGGGTACGACGTCGCCCAATACACTGCCATCGCGCACGTGCAGGTGCCAGTCGTCGGGTTTGATCAAGGTGATTTCGGTCATGATAGGGTCACAAGTGTTGTCCACCGGAAAAAGGGGTTATTATGCCACGATTTAATCGACTAATCGTGTGATACCAAAAACTATGCGTATTCCCCGGATATATCAAGCCGAAACCTTAACCGTCGGGCAGGAAGTCCAGCTGGATAGTCAAGCTACCGTACATGTCGCGCGAGTATTGCGGTTGCGCGAAGGCGACGCCATTGTGGTGTTTAACGGCCAAGGCGGGGAATATCACGGCATTGTGGGCCGCTTGGATAAAAGGTCCGTCACTATTCATTTGCAGAATTTTATCGAAGCCGATGTCGAGTCCCCGCTAAAAATAATCCTGGCTCAGGGAATATCGCGTGGCGAACGCATGGACTATACCGTGCAAAAAGCAGTTGAACTGGGTGTGTCCGCCATTGTGCCCTTGCAAACGGAGCGCACGGTGGTCAATTTAAACGCAGAGCGCAAAGAGCGCCGCCGTCAACATTGGCAAACAGTGGTGTATAGTGCCTGCGAACAAAGCGGCCGCAATATGGTGCCACATGTGGACCCGGTGATCATGTTGTCCAATTGGTTGCAAACCTTGAGTGTAAAAACTGCTGGCGAAGACAGTAAATTCGTGTTGAATCACCGGGTTGACAGTGGCGTGGATTCGTTGCCACTCAATGCGCAACAGCCAATAACTGTATTGATTGGTCCGGAAGGCGGCCTGGCCGAAGACGAAATCACCCAAGCCGAACAAGCGGGATTTGTATCGGTGTGTTTAGGGCCAAGAGTGCTACGTACTGAAACGGCGGCACTGGCTTTTATATCAGTGTTGCAGGCAAAATGCGGGGATTTCGCTTAGCGCAATCAATATAGCCGTCGCGTCTTGTGGCGTTAGATGTTTTTAAATTCAGATGTAGAAAAGGAAACCAAGACAATGTCAGTAACAGGGGATTTACGCAAAATGCAAACCGAGTTGGGCGAATCGGTTATGTATCGTTTACCGGTGGGCGAGGAGCGCATCGCCATGAATGACCTCCTTGGCAAAACCATTACCTTAGAGCACAACGGTGAAATCCATTGCATCGCCTGTGGGCGCAAAACCAAAAAGAGCTTCAATCAAGGTTATTGTTATCCGTGCATGCGATCTTTGGCGGAATGCGATACCTGCATCGTTAAACCGGAGCTGTGCCATTTTCACGAAGGTACCTGCCGGGATGAGCAATGGGCGCAGTCCCATTGTATGCAAGATCATATCGTATATTTAGCCAATTCGTCCGGGATAAAAGTGGGCATCACCCGTCAGTCGCAAATACCCACCCGCTGGATGGATCAAGGCGCGACTCAAGCATTACCCATCTACCGGGCGAAAAATCGTTACATGTCCGGTCTCATGGAAATGGTGTTGAAAAATCACGTAGCGGATAAAACCGATTGGCGCAAGATGTTAAAAGGCAGCGCGGACGCCGTGGACTTGGTGCAACGCCGTGATGCGCTATTGGCGGAGTGTGCCGCGGAAATCGAGTTGCTCAAAACCACTCATGGGGAAGACGCGTTTCGTGCCATTACTGACGGGACTGCCATTAATATCCAGTATCCCGTGATTGAATATCCAACCAAAGTCACTTCGCTGAATTTTGACAAAAATCCAGTGGTTAGCGGACAACTACTGGGTATTAAAGGCCAATACCTGATATTCGATACCGGTGTGATCAATATTCGTAAATATGCCGGCTATGGTGTGAATATCAATTCCGCTTAAAGTTTATGCCGGCGGTTGTCGCTACTGAAAACACAAAGTGCCGTTATTAAGCAGTCATCACAAAGCCTGGATATTCCAATGCATCTTCGAAACGATAATCTCACCCGGTGGGTGGCCATGGCGGCGGCCATGTTGCCGCCATTTACCCTAGTTGCTCTATTTGATTTGTGGAACGCTAAGGCGATTGCTGTCGCCATAACCGGTGGGTTGGTGGCCATGGCCGGGTTTTGGTGGTTCGCGAAAACTTCCAATCGGCAAAACCGGGATTTGTATGCCATCGCCGCCTGGTTTCAACACGCTCGCACATTAAATGACGCTGATCCTGATTCCCCGGAAATATTGTCTCCCCAAGCGCAGGCGTTCCATAACGATGTGCAATTGTTTATCGACCAGACCCGGCGGCAACGTCGCGAGTACCAAAATATACTGACCGATGTCTCCCGAATCGCCGCTGATATCACTGACGCCGCGGGCACCATGGCAGAATTTGGCAGGCAAAACGCTAATCAAGGCAGTTTGTGTGATCAGATCAAACAATCCTTTGAAGTGATGGCGGAGGTAGCGGAGCAAGCCGTGCACGTGGCCAACGATTCGGAAAGCAACGGCAACAACGGTAAATTGGTGATTAGCGAAGCCATGGGTAATGTAATGACGGTAAGCACCGCGATCACCGATACGGGACAATTGGTCGACAAGTTAGGAAAAGAAAGCGCGAGTATCAATAGTGTGGTTTCGGTGATAAAAGGCGTTGCCGAACAAACCAATCTCTTGGCGTTGAACGCCGCCATAGAAGCGGCCAGAGCCGGCGAACAAGGCCGGGGGTTTGCGGTAGTGGCGGACGAAGTGCGGGCATTGGCCAATAAAACGCAAGGTTATGCGGCCGACATCGATCATATTGTCGCCAAAATCATTGATTACGTGGAACAGGTGAATGGGGCGATTCAATCCACCATGGAAAAATCCTCGTCCACGGATGAATTAATGGAATCAGTGGTCATTGCTTTTTCCGGGTTGGTGGGAACCATGGAGAGCTTCAAATCAATGGGGCAAAAATTGGGGGCATCGGTGGCCGAAGCCAATGAAATATCCACGTTAATGCGTGAACACATCACTAGTAATCCCCATAGCGATAACCCTTTGCAGGAAAACATGCAGCGGTTGCAATCCTGTATTGGGCGCTTGCAAGTCATGGCAGGCGGTTCAGCATAGTGGTTTTCAGACAGGATTCCATGGCCGGGCCATGTAAAAATTGCCACTAGAGCTGGTGTTTCCCAGCGCTTGGTATTATCCCAAAAATGTTTGTAAGTTATTGTATTCTCATATAAACGAATTAAAATACAGCAGTTTTTGCGCGACAATAACTTGACCTCTCGCGACAAAACAACGATCATAGCGCGTTTTCCGCGCCGCTCACCCTCACCATAGTTAGTTTAGTTGCCGCAGGGCCGAAGCGTGGATTGAAGATTAAAAAACATAACAAAGCCTGCTTGCAACCAAACAACAAACGAAAACGATTGCTTTGCTTAAGCTAACTGCCTGACCGGGCGAACATTTCCACTGAGTTATGATCGATCAGGCCTAATGTATCTAAAGACAAGCTTGATTTGTAGTCGTAAGCAAACGAATTCTAGAGGTTGGAAACTATGTCTCAGCAATCACTATTACAAGATATCGACGCCTTAGAAACCCACGAGTGGGTCGAAGCACTGGAAGCGGTTATCGAAAACGAAGGTGTCGAGCGCGCGCACTTTTTACTCGAACAATTAATCGACAAAGCGCGGCGTTTAGGTGGCAATTTACCCTTTTCTTCCAATACGGCTTATGTCAACACCATTCCGCCACACTTAGAGGCCCCCCTGCCAGGCGACCCGGCGATTGAAGATCGCATTCGCGCCTATATTCGTTGGAATGCCATGGCGATGGTCGTTAAAGCTAACCGCAAAAGCGCTGAGCTGGGCGGACACATCGCCACCTTTGCCTCAGCCGCCACGCTTTATGACGTAGGTTTTAATCATTTTTGGAACGCACCCA
>JASFLF010000137.1:0-7575 GCA_050118235.1 Gammaproteobacteria bacterium
AACACTGAACGAAACGCATAGCGCAAGTCGTCAATGGGATCAACCCATAAGCTTGAAGAACGACCCAGTAACGTAGCAGCGAAAAAATAGGTATCACCAGGGATCGAGTTGCGGCGATAAGCGACCATGTCAGTGTGAATCGAGGTTCATATTCTCCGTCTAATTCTCGTACCCCGTGTTTCGCAAAAACCGCTCAACCCATTATGCTATGTGTAAAATGGCATAGCTAGTGCCCGTCCATAAACGAGGATATTTTTTCAAGATCAAGGCGCACCGGCTTCGAAAAGCGCAGTATATACGCAATATATGAGCATTTGAGAAGACGGCGCACCAAGAGTAGGCCCTTTAAGGGACGCAGAGATTGGAAAAATAGACCGTTTATGGGTGGGCACTAGGCATTGGCATCTATAGCTCCTTGAGCAAAGTGACTATTTTTTTGCGCAAGGTATATTCTATTTACTAGCACAATAAAAATAATCGGTAACATAATTGACGAAACATCAGATGCTCGCGTAACTATATTTGCAGTCATAAGCGAATTTAGATCTTCAGCGCTTGTTGTCAATCTGAGCGAAATGTTACTTAATACGCTAGACGTTAGCCAAAAAAACCACCACCAACCAAGGATAGGGCTTACTTTTGTTTCTTTCCAATTCCGAGGGGAACTACTCGCCTTCCAAATTTCTTTCATTGCTTGGTATGGTTTCCACAAATTTACAATGGGTATGAAATACCATCCGATAGACCAACCTGGAGTGAACTGCATTGCCTTGGCTCCCAATTGGCGTACGTTATAGTTAGCTCTATGTATCCATTTGAGGATTAAGATTCCAGAAATGACAAAAATAATTGCTTGAACTATACCAATAAAACCTTGCCGCCTGTCATTTGCCTCCCCATCTGCTACTGCCTCTTCCTCTGATAAATAGACGCCTTTAGAGTAATCGGAGAGTAACCGATATTCGAAATAACCGGATACTAAAGCGATAAACGAGACGATAATCTGTAAGTATAAAAAATATTTAACCCATTTTGTTAGCTGACCAGAAGCTTTGAAACAATTAATATTATTTTTTTCTTCCTCGAGCACACTAATTCGTTCTTCTATTAATTTAAGTTGCCCAGGGTGTTCTACTTCATCTACGGTTTCGAGAGCATCATATAACTGCTCAAGAGAATACTCTTCGTAATTTCTATGGTCCATCTATATTCCTGTGACTATTAGTATGTTATTGAATCGCCCCAATCATTATTCTGCGCTTAGAGTCTCCGAGTTCTAAATTAAAGGTGGTATTATAGTTCATTCCACTGCCGTCCCGTTAGCTATAATCTCAGCTGCATTTGATATGGATTGATAGCCATCTAACTAAGCAATTGATTTACTATCAAAATAAATAGTTTAGTTGGTCCACTATCTTAGCCCGCATTTCTCACCAGGGGGCGAGATGATCTCGCAGAGATTTGGATTCACAAGGGATTGTCCGAAGGAGCGGAATACCGGCTGTATTTTCGACTGAGGAGAATTCCTTGTTGATTCAAAGATCAAGCGAGGGCTCGTCGTCCTGGTGACAAATGCGGGCTAGAGACAAATCCCGCTGAATTCGTTTAAGAAAGGAGATTTATTAGCTTACCTTTGAGGTGATCAACCGCGCGGTCCAATCGTCACATCAAATACCACCGACGTAATCATTAACTGGACAGTGATCTAGGGGAGAATATTTTTTAGGTTTAAAGGCTGAAAAATTTATGGACTGAAAAAGTTGCATTAATACAGCACGACTACTCTCGAAAAGCACCGCAAAAAAGGAAGGGCGGCTCGCGCCGCCCGCAATGATTACGGCTATTGCTACTTAGTCGGTGTTTTCACCGAAATTGCCACGGCTTCGGCATACTCCGCTGAAATATTGTCGCCTTTTTTGAGGCTGTCGAAGGCCTTGATGTCGCCCGGCACCTTGATGGTTACAATACCACCCTTCGGGCCCTTCACGGTGAGCATTCGGGTCTTCTTGTCGGCGTCAAGCACGGTAGCCATAATGGTTCTGGTGCTCACAGCAACCACGCCTGGTTTGGCACCGGCCGGTGCACGCTCCACATGCGTCGCTTCTCCGGCGACCGTGATGTCGCCGATTTTCTCGAGTGCCGATGCCGCGGCAACGTGGTACTCAACCTCAACGAGGTCACCTTTTTTGATTTGGTCGAAATTGCGCACCATATCATCTGCTTTGAGCGTAATCTCGCCACCCTGCTCATCGCGTAGCGTAAACTCGCGGGTTTTCTTATTAATATTTACAATGGTGGACTTGATTAGTACCGAATCGCTAACCACGACGGTTTTGGGTTCGGTGCCAGCTTCGTCAGCGGCCAATACTGCGGCCGACGCCGCCATGAAAATGGCAGCGATTGCAACATAAAACCGTTTTGTTATTTTAGACATAGCCTGTTCTCCTTGGTTAATTATCTAGATTGTAGTTCGCAATTCATGCTACCCGGTGAAAGCGTGACGACACCAATCTGCACGGTGTCGATTGTGGATAATAGGCGCAACGCCACTGCTACGCAACAACCACAGACATTTTAATGCACTTTTTTGTGCTGATATCGGCTTTTGATCACAGTAAAAAAGTAGGTTATTTTCCTCTTGGGGCAGGCGCACAAGGAGACGATATATGAATAACACCGGATACAAATACCTTATAACCATCGGTAAACGTGTCAGTTAGCTTCCGCGATAAGTTTTTCCATTATTTTACAGTAGCTCGTCGCAAATAGAACTGTTTTTCGATGTAAGTTGAGGGCGCATATCGTAAATGGTGCCTCAGTAACACCATAGGCACATCGATGGAAACACCTCCCAGCTTGTAATGCTGTATGGCCTCGATCAATTCTTGTTTGTCTGCGCTGTTTAGGTTGTGTTTTAAAAAACCCATAATATGCATTAATACATTGCAATGCCGCGTACGGGTTGCCGGTTTTTTCAGTGCCTGCATCAATTGCCCAATATAATCATTGGCTATTTCATGCAAAGTGTGTTTGGATAAATCAGCTAGCAACCGGCCCAGTTGCCGGTAAGTGAGCTCGCAATGCGCCAACAAAGTAAATTTTATTTGCGTATGAAATTGAAGAAGCTTTCGCGCCGTCAAGCCCGCTTGCATCAATTGCTGCCAGGCGTGGTATACATAAACTCGCTGCACAAAATTTTCACGCAAGCCTGTATCCGCTAAACGCCCCTCTTCTTCCACAGGCAACAAGGGGTTAGTGTCCATGATTTGCCTGGCATACAAACCCACGCCTTTGGTGGACAACAGGTCATTTTCGCCATGATAGACTTTTATGCGTTCCATGCCGCAACTGGGCGAACCTTTTTTGAATATGTAGCCGCTGATTTGAGCTAATTCTTTGGCCTTTTGTTGACCAAACTCGACAAGCGCTTGAGTAACATCGACGGTTTTATCACTAACGCCAATTGCACGTGGGAAGTTCACATCACCGTACAAACGTATAGGCCGGCGTGGTACTCCCATGCCAACAGCCATTTCAGGGCATATGGGCACATAATGCCAGTGCTTGCTTAGCTGATCCGCAACCGTCTTGTTGTGCTTGTGATTGCCGTCGAAGCGGACTTTTTGCCCCAACAGGCAACTGCTTATGCCGACCATGATGGGGTTGGTCTTGGTTGAACTCGGAAGCGGCATCAGATTTTGGTGCTTGGATTTCATTAAGCCCCTCTTAGATTCTCGGTGAATTACACTTGGTTTTCTACAATAGACGTTCAATGGTTTGAATCATGGTCTTGCTTTGCGGCTCAACTCGGCTGCTATAACTGGCGACTAAACGGCCTTGCCGGTCGAGCACGTATTTATGAAAATTCCATTGGGGATATTCGCCTGCCATATCGCCCAAGGTGCGATAGATGGGATCGGCATTGGCTTGTGCCGCGCGGGTTTTCTCGAACATGGGAAATTCCACCCCATAGGTGAGTCTGCAGAAGTTCTGGATTTGTTTTTCGCTGCCAGGCTCTTGACCGCCAAAGTCATTGGAGGGAAATCCCAACACAACTAACCCCATATCCTTGTATTTTCTGTATAACGCTTCCAGGCCATCGTATTGGGGGGTATAGCCACATTTGCTGGCGGTGTTGACGACCACCACTACTTTGCCAAGATAAGCTTTGCACAAGTTCACCGCCTGATCACTGGCCAACGCACGCTTGCTGAAATCCAGCGTAATGGGACAAGGTTTATCGTTATTGTCGTCCGCAGAGACACTGCCCACTGATGTCAAGCTTCCTAAAATTATTATACAAAACATTAACTCTCTGACCATTTCCCATGTCCTCTCGCGGTAGGTTTCTGTTATTCCGCCATTATATGTAAACCAACAATATCGTAAGTACAGGTTGACACGTGCGCGTTATATGTAATACTTATACAAAAGTTATACGTCATTTGGCGTTTTGTCAAGCAAATTGTGCAACTTTTAAATCTTATACAAGTGTTCTACACTAATTCGATTTGTTGTCTGACATTTTGCATCAGTTTAGCAATGGGCAGGGGCTGAGAAGGTTTGTTTTTTACGGATCACCAGAAACAAACCGCAGGGCTGCGGGATGCGCTATTGAAACATCGCGCCGGCAGTTTCCTCTGTGGAGATGTACTGTTTCGCTGAACCTATTATTTAAAGGTAGTATTGGCATGGCACAAAATTCTAAAGCAAGCGAAGACCACTCCAAAGCGGAAGGCTTATACCCCATCCGCACGGTTTCCAGTCTCACCGGCGTCAACTCAATCACTCTTCGCGCCTGGGAACGGCGTTACGGCCTCATCAAGCCCGTGAGAACCCCCAAAGGCCATCGCTTGTACACCCAAAACGATATCGACTTGATCCAGCAAGTGCTGGAACTGTTGGACAAAGGCATTTCCATCGGCCAGGTTAAAGACCACCTCCAGGGCATTGCGCAGGAGGCGCTCAGCAGTGAAAAATCCGATCCCTGGTCGGCTTATCAGCGCCGCATGCTTAACGCCATTGTACGATTTGATGTAAACGGTTTGGACAACACGTATAACGATGCCTTGTCCCTTTACCCCGTGGAAATGGTCACCAAACAATTAATCCTGCCATTGTTAAAAACACTGGGCACGCGCTGGGAAAGCGCCGAAGGCAGTATCGCCGAGGAGCATTTTTTTGGCGCCTACTTGCGTAACAAATTAGGCGCCCGGTTTCACCACCACCCCACCTCCCTGGAAGGCCCTGTCATCGTCGCTGCGTGCATACCCGGGGAGCAGCACGAAATCGGCTTGATGTTATTTTGTTTGTCGGCACTCACTCACGGTTATCGCATTGTGTACCTGGGTGCCGACACGCCGCTGGATGAAATCGTTATTCCCGTGGAGCGATCCGAAAGCCATGCCGTCTTACTGTCCGGCTCCGTGGAACCGCAACCGCTAACGCTAGCGGAACAATTACCGGCACTGGTATCCCACTTAAATGTACCCGTATTTATCGGCGGCTATACCGCGGTTAAATACCGTGATGCCATTGTGGAAGCCGGCGCGATTCCACTGGGGACCGATATTGCGCTGGCGTTACGCCGCATTGACGAAGAACTGGAATCCGTTGACTGATCCAAAGAGCTAGCTTTGATATTACCCCATGAGTAGCGCTATCGTATGGTTTCGGCAAGACTTGCGCTTGAGCGACAATCCCGCGTTGTACTATGCCGCTAAGACCGCCGCCAAGTCCGCCGATCAGTTGGTATTGGTGTATATTTACAGTCCGCAGGAGCACGCGCAGTGGCCGCCCGGCGCCGCCAGTCGCTGGTGGTTACATCACAGCTTAAAAGCCTTGCAGGCGCAGGTGGAGAAACTCGGCGGAAAGCTCGTTATACGCCAGGGCGACAGCCAACAAGTACTGCTCGAACTCATCCGGCACAGCGGTGCCCAGGCGGTGTTCAGCAATTGCCTGTATGAACCGGCGTTAGCGGCGCGCGACCAGGAAATCAGCAAGGCCTTGCACAATCTGGGCGTGGACTTCCATCGCTACCATGGATCGGTACTCATGGCGCCTGAAACCTTGCAGACCGGAAGTGGAACCCCTTTTAAAGTATTCACGCCCTATTGGAAAAAACACCAGCAGCGCTACTCACCACAAACACCTCTCAACGCTCCCCGACAACTCAAGCGCAGCCACAACACCCTCCACAGCGCACCAATCGAAAGTCTGCAATTGCTGCCCAACATTCATTGGTATCACGGCTTACAACAGCACTGGCGGCCCGGTGAGCAACAGGCATTAAATACCTTGCAGCGGTTTACACAATCCGCATTGGGCGGTTACAAAGAACGCCGCGACAATCCCTACGAACCTTATACCAGCTCGTTATCACCGTATTTGCATTTCGGCGAGATCAGCCCCAGACAAGTCTATTGGCATATTGAACAGCAGCAGGGCACGGCGACACAAACCCAATATGCGTCAGCGGAGACTTTTGTCAAAGAGCTGATTTGGCGCGAGTTTGCGTATTATATTTTGCATCACTTTCCGCACACCACCGACCAGCCACTGGACCGGCGATTTCAAAACTTCCCTTACATCAAATCCAACAACAAATTGCTCCGCGCCTGGCAAACCGGCACGACCGGTTATCCGCTGGTGGATGCGGGCATGCGGCAACTGTGGCATTGCGGCTGGATGCACAACCGGGTGCGCATGATCGTGGCCTCGTTTCTGACGAAAAACTGTTTAATGTCCTGGAAACAGGGCGCGCAGTGGTTCTGGGACACGCTGGTGGACGCCGACTTGGCCAGCAACAGCTTTAACTGGCAATGGTGCGCCGGTTGCGGCGCCGACGCAGCGCCCTTCTTTCGGATATTTAATCCGGTTACCCAAAGTCAGAAATTCGACCCCCACGGCGACTACATCAAAACCTGGCTGCCGGAGTTGCGTGATTTACCCGAGCTTTATGTGCACGAACCCTGGAAAACTCCCGAAGCGGTGCAAATCCAATCGAATGTCATTATTGGCAAACATTACCCTTCGCCGGCCATCGAACTGAAATACAGCCGTCAACGAGCCCTGGACAGTTACCAGCAGTTCGTCAAATCGCCAAATAATAAATAAACCTACCCCCCCCTGCACACCGAAACGTTCCACGGCGCCCGCGTATTGTGTGCGTTTTTCCATAAATCTCAGATATTGTATAGCTTTTGTTTATGTTTTATATATTTCTATATTTATGTTTTTGCTGGTTATTTCAATATCTTAAAATATCGCCTTGACATATTTGCATCACTTTTGTATAACTATATATACCGACAACGAAAACTTGCGGTAAAGACTGACTAACCAACAACCAACATAAGGAATGCATCATGAACACGATATTCAAATCGAACGTAAACACTTCAGAACAAGGTCGCCGCTACATCATCGGCGCCGCCATATTGGGCTTACTGCTGACCAACCCAACTATGCCGGCTTGGATTGCTTTAGTTGCCTGCTATCCCATCTTTACCGCATTAGTCCAATGGGATCCGATTAATACGGTGATGCAGGCCGTCATCAACCGGTTCAAGCATA
>JASFLF010000138.1:0-7564 GCA_050118235.1 Gammaproteobacteria bacterium
CCATGGGCGACGGCAACTTTGGCTTCAGGAATGAGTTCTTCGACTTGTTTGGCCATTTTTTCGATGGTTTCCACTTCGTTGTGTAAGAAGAACACTTGACCGCCGCGACGGATTTCCCGCAAGCAGGCTTCCTGGATGAGTTGATCGTTCCATTGATTGACGAAGGTCTTTATGGCCATGCGCCGCGCGGGGGCCGTGGCGATGATGGATAAGTCACGCAGACCGGACAGCGACATATTTAACGTTCTGGGAATGGGGGTGGCGGTGAGGGTGAGTATATCCACCTCTGAGCGCAGCGCTTTAAAACGTTCTTTTTGCCTAACACCGAAGCGGTGTTCTTCGTCGATGATGACCAATCCCAGGCGTTTGAATTTGATGCCCTCTTGGATGAGTTTGTGGGTGCCGATGACAATGTCGACGTTACCGTCTTGCAAGCCTTCGATGACTTTATCTTGTTCTTTTTTAGAACGGAATCGGGAAAGTGATTCAATGCGTATCGGCCAATCCGCAAACCGGTCTTTGAAATTTTCGTAATGTTGTTGCGTCAACAGTGTGGTCGGCACCAACATGGCCACTTGTTTGCCGTCTTGGATGGCGATAAATGCAGCGCGCATGGCCACTTCGGTTTTACCAAAACCTACGTCCCCGCATACCAGCCTGTCCATGGGTTTTTTAGTGGTCATGTCCTTGAGTACGCCGTGGATGGCATCTTCCTGATCGGGCGTTTCTTCAAAGGGGAAGGCGGCCGCAAACGCATTGTATTGATCGGCTTCCAGTTTGTATTGATAACCCACTCGGGCTTCACGCCGAGCGTAGATATCCAATAATTCCGCGGCGACGTCGCGCACTTGTTCGCGCGCTTTGCGTTTGGCTTTTTCCCATTGGTTGCTGCCGAGTTTGTGCAAGGGCGCCACATCGGGCGAAGCGCCGGTATAGCGGCTGATCAGATGCAGTGACGCCACGGGTACATACAGTTTGTCGCCGCCGGCATATTCCAATGTGAGAAATTCCTGTTCGATTCCGCTGACATTCAAAGATTGCAAGCCTAAATAACGTCCCACGCCATGATCTTCGTGCACCACCGGTGAGCCTTCTTCCAATTCCACTAGGTTGCGGATAATCAGATCCGGGTCACGTTGTTTGGCGCGGCGCCGGCGTTGCTGTAAAACCTGTTCGCCGAATAACTGGGTTTCAGCGATAACCGCAATTTGCGGATTTTCCAGATATAAGCCGTTTTGCAACGGCGCGACGGTGATCGCCAACGAGTGTTTGGAATTTATGAACTCGTCCCAACCACTTACCGGAACGGGAAAAAGGTCACAGCCTTTGAGTATCTCCAGTAAAGTCTCGCGCCGGCCGGTGGACTCCGCCGCAAACAATATTCTGCCTTCGAAATCGTTGATGAATTGCAGTAGCTTTTCAGTAGGCCTGGCCGCCCGTGCATCCAAAGTCAGTTGCTGGGGTTTAGCCGTGGTA
Source organism: Gammaproteobacteria bacterium (assembly GCA_050118235.1). Classification (GTDB taxonomy): domain Bacteria; phylum Pseudomonadota; class Gammaproteobacteria; order SZUA-152; family SZUA-152; genus JAJDNG01. Next base: position 1,477 of record JASFLF010000138.1, read on the forward strand.
AAGTTGAAGTAACCCGGTTTTGTTTCTTCCAGTTTGAAATTCTGTACGATGACTTGAGGGATATTTTCCAGCTGCTGAAAAAAATCGCTATGCGGTAAAAATACCCGTTGTGGTTCCAATATGGGTCTTGCCACATTGTATCGCCCTTGCTCATAGCGGCGGTTGACCTCATCCCAAAAGCGCCTGGCGGCATCGTCGACGTCGTTGATTTTCACCACAACACTGTTGGTGGGCAGGTAATCGAACAACGTGGCGGTTTTATCGAAAAACAATGTTAAATAGTATTCGATTCCGGAGGGTGTGATATTGTTGCTCACATCCCGATATACGCTGCTGGCTTGCGGGTCACCCTCGATGGCGGCGCGGTAGTTCTGGCGGAAGCGGCTGATGGATTCGTCATTAAAAGGGAATTCCCGGGCAGGCAACAAGCGGATTCGTTCCACTTTATCAATGGAGCGCTGGCTTTCCGCATCGAAAGTGCGAATGCTTTCGATTTCGTCGTCAAACAATTCCAGGCGGTAGGGTTGGCTGCCGCCCATGGGGAATAAGTCGATAATGCTGCCGCGTACCGCAAATTCTCCATGCTCCATCACTTGAGAGACCAAACGATAACCGCTTTGGGTCAAGCGTTCGCGTGTAGCGTCGATATCGATGCGGTCTCCCACATCCAGTAAAAACACATTAGCGTCTAAAAACTCCCGCGGTGCCAGGCGATGCATTAAGGTGGCGGCAGGCACGATTAAAATGCCTTTTTTCAGCTTGGACAACTGGTATAGCGTGGACAGCCGGTCAGAAATAATATCCTGATGGGGGGAGAAGGCATCATAGGGCAGGGTTTCCCAATCGGGAAAATGCAGGACGGGCAAATCACCTGCGCCGCCATAGAAGCGGATGTCGTGTTCCAGTTGATTGGCCGTGGGAGTGTCCGGGGTAATGATCAGCAGCAGCCGTTCGGCTTGTTTTGCGGCCTGGGCAATGACCAAACCATAGCTGCTGCCGTATAAACGGCCCCAATGCATGGTTTGACCGGCGGAAATGTTAATTCTTGCATCGAAGGGAGTTAATAAATTACTCATGGTATGGTTTTTAGCACTAATTTTAAGCAGGCGAGTATTGTATTCATTGTTGAGGATATATCAAATTGATAATCCTAGGATTTTACATGGTTTATTGTGGGTAACTTTCATACGCCGTGTTTAAGGTTGTGAATAGTTACGCTGTCATATTAATGTAATATTTCTTATCTTAACTGTAACTGAATGATTGTATTTGTAAATATTGCTTTAGGCAGTGGTTCCGTGCCTTCCGTGGAACATTGCAAAATGTTTCATGAGTTTCCCCGATTCCTGTGGATAACTATGTTGATAAATGTTGAATGACAACCTTAGTGAAACCGAGTTTATTACGGTTTTGTTAAACTGGGCAGATTGTAACCATACCTCCAGTCATGCCTGCAACCATGCCGATGTAAATTTCGTCACCGCTTAACCGCTCCTAAGATTGCGGTAAAGGCGGCTTGTTATTATAAGGCAATGGGTAAGCGTCTGACCGGTTTACCCGTAGCCGCAAATACCGCATTGACCACCGCCGGGGCGATAGGCGGCACGCCAATTTCACCCACACCGCCTGGCGGTTCCGTATTGGCAACCAAATGCACTTCGATGCTTGGGCTGTCCCGCAGGCGTGTTAACCGGTAATCGTGAAAATTACTTTGCTGTATCCCGCCAGCCTCGATATTAATGTCTCCGTACAAAGTTGCGGTCAAGCCATAAATAACGGCACTTTCGATCTGGGCCACGACGGTATCGGGATTGACCACAATGCCGCAGTCTACCGCACACACCACACGATGCACCCGCACCGATTGCGTACCTGGTTCGCCCTGTAAGGAAATTTCCGCCACTTGCGCCACATAGCTGCCGAAACTGTGCACTACCGCTATGCCACGAAATCTGCCAGGTGGCGCCGGTTCGTGCCAACGGGCTTTGTCAGCGGCCACTTGCAGCACATGTAAATAGCGGGGCTGGTCTTTAAGTAGATGTTGACGCAATTCCAGCGGATCTTTACCGCCCAGCAAGGCCACCTCATCGAGGAACGCTTCGGTAACATAACCGTTTTGCGAATTACCCACGGAACGCCAAAAGCCCACCGGCACCGGCGTATGTGTCATGGCGTAACGTATTTCAACATTGGGAAATGCATAGGGCAGATGGGCCGCGCCTTCAATAGATGTGGGGTCGACACCGCGTAACAAAATTGCCGGCAGCGGCACCAGTCTTTCCAGAATCGACTGGCTGGCAATGGCGTGGCGCCACGCCACCGGCCAGCCTTTGTCATCCACGGCAGCCTCCAGTTCGTTATAGGCCGCTGGGCGGTAATAGTCGTTGCGAATGTCTTGTTCGCGAGTCCAGATTACTTTAACCGGTTGATTGACGGTTTTGGAGATTTGCACGGCGTCGGTGACAAAATCGGTTTCGCCGCGCCGGCCAAAGCCGCCGCCTAGATAGGTGGTGTGTACAAAGACTTGCTCTTCTTCCAGGCCGGTAATTTTAGCCGCTGTTTTTTGGGTGGAGCCTTGTGCCTGGGTTGGCACCCACACATCACAGCGGTCGTTTTGTACGTAGGCGGTGCAGTTCATGGGTTCCATGCAGGCATGGGCCAAATAAGGCACTTCATAGACCGCATTCACACGCTTGGGAGCAGAGGCCAACGCCTGAACTACATCGCCGTGGTCCTGAACAGTTTTGGCATCTGTGAGTTGTTCAACGAATGTTTTTTTTATGGATTGCGAGCTGAGCGAATCGTTGTCGCTAGTGTGCCACTGAATTTGCAACGCATCGCAGCCTTTTTTCGCCGCCCAAAAATGCCGCGCCACCACGGCAACGCCGGAGTCGATGGCGATCACCTCGTGTACACCGGGGATACGCTTTGCCTTGCCGGCATCAAAGGATTTTAACCGGGCGCCCATCACCGGACTTTTCACCACGCACGCCGTGAGTAAGTTGTCCAATTGCACATCGATACCGAAAATCGCTGCACCATTGACTTTCAGCGGTATGTCCAATCGAGGTTGTGGTGAGCCGATCAGGTTGAATTGTTGTGGTGATTTTAGCGTCACCTCGTCGGGAACACCTAAAGTGGCGGCTTTATCCGCCAACTCCCCATAGCGCAAGCTGCGATTGGAGGCTTGATGCAACACCTGGCCTTGGCGAACAGTACATTCCTGTTTATCCACTTGCCAGGTTAAGGCGGCGGCTTCAATGAGCATTTCCCGCGCGGCGGCGCCGGCTTCTCGCAGTGGTTGCCAAAAGCCTCTGATGGATTGGCTGCCGCCGGTGAGCTGGTTGCGAAGATTGGGATTGGCAAAGGCTTGATGCGCCGGCGCGAATTGTGTGCGGATATTGTCCCATGGTGCGTACAACTCTTCGGCGACCAGCATGGGCAATGCCGTTGCCACCCCTTGCCCCATTTCCGATGACGGTAACTGAATGGTAACCATATCGTCGGGTGTGATTCTTATGAATACGTTGGGCAAAAAGCCAGAATCGGCTGCGGATTGGTCTTCAGCGGATATTTTCTGCAGCAACGCTTTACCTGATGCGCTCTTATCGCAGCCGGTAACCGCGATGCTCAGTAATAAACCGCCACTTGCGGCGCCGGTGGTTAAAAAGCGGCGACGGGACAGGTCGACGTTGTTACTCATGAGCTTCGGCCTTGGCTAGCAATTTGCGCCGCGTGCTTAATGGCTTTGCGAATACGTTGATAAGTGCCGCACCGGCATAATACGCCGGACATCACTTCATCGATATCTTGATCCGAAGGGTTTGGCCGCTCTCGCAACAAAGCCGCCGCTTGCATAATCTGACCGGATTGGCAGTATCCACACTGCGGTACTTGTTCGGCTATCCATGCTTGTTGCACGGGATGACTGTTGTCCGAAGACAGGCCCTCGATGGTGGTAATGGATTTGCCGGCCGAAACACCAATAGGCGTAACGCAGGAGCGTATGGCTTTGCCTTCCATGTGCACGGTGCAAGCGCCGCACATCGATATACCGCAGCTGTATTTGGTGCCAGTCAATCCGATAATATCGCGGATGACCCATAACAATGGCATATCCTCGTCCGCGTCTACATCGTATTGTTTGCCGTTGACTGTAATCGAATACATATTACGCAATCCTTTTTGTAATGGAAGTGTGGTGGGATTAAAGTGGGCGTGCATAGTGTAAATGCCACGGGAGAATGTTGCCAGTTGAAACCACAATGAAAAAGAATCTGTGGTTTGGCTTTTTGGAGAGATTATTTTTTAAACTTCTTCATGAGTTTTGTGAAAATGTTGCCCGATGATTCCGCCTGGTCGCCGGATTCCTGACCGGTGAACAGGGGTTGATCGCCCCAGGTCAGAATGAAGTCCATACCCCCGTTGCTGCCATGGATTTGTAAAAACTGACCGGCTGCAGTGGCCTCGACGAATTCTTGCCAACTGGGCGGGGCGAACTGCATCGCAAAGCCGTCTTCCACTATAGCGGCGCCGTCACTGGCTGATCCGGGCTCCAGTAGAATAAAACTGCCGGCAATGGACTCCCCGGAGGCATTGACTTTCATATGCATTTCCGTGGTATTGCTTTCGGGAAACCACACCAGGCAGCCTTCGTGTTGGGGTTGAAGTTGCAGTAATAAACATAAGGATTTGTTGGCAGGGTGTTTCTTTAAACCGTTGGCCAGCGCCGTGCGCGCCGCCGCCGGTAGATTTAATACCACTTGGTCACCACCGAACATATACACCGAAGCCTGTTTAAGAGGCGTACGGGGAATATTTTTAAGCTGGCTATTTTGGATAAGCGGTTGCCAATTGATGCTCTTTCGCCCGCGGGCATTGGCTGGCATACAAGGGTAGCGCTTTTGTTCGAATCCCAGCCGTGAAATCACCCGGGTCAATCCATACGAATGCGCGGTAAGAAATTCGTCTTTGGTTAACAGAATCGTGGCAAAGGTGGGACGGGGAAACGGCGCGTTGGGGATTTCCACCTGCGGAAAAGTACAGCCGAGGGCAGGGAAGCCGAACAGTCCTTTTTCACCTAACTTGATTACATCGCCGATATTGATGGATTTTTGTGTGGCATGTTTGTACAGCAATAAAAACAGCTGCAAGGGTTGCATGGGGAACTTGGCCGTCTCTTCGCCTTCCTGGGATTGCAGCGTGAAAACCAGCTCTTTTTGCTTTAAGGAAATAAACCCGTCGCTCACATAAGACCAGCAAGGCACGGATTTGCCGCCGACCGTAACGTAGTGAAGGTAGACACTGACCGCCAACTTGCCCGGGATAATGCCCAGTTTAATGGGGTATTGGCCTCGACTGCCGCTGATGATCTTGATGACGTTATTTTTATTGGGATTTTGCGGCATCACAGCTTGACCATGTGACTGGAATTGGGAATAGATTGCGATTTTGTTTGAATATTGGGCACATTGACTTTGTCCTTGGCAGCTTTTATGCCATACCCCTTCATTGTCGCGATTCGGATACAGTGACTACTTTAAGATAGTTAATCATAATGGCAAAACGAACTCAAAATCAAAGAAAAAGTGCGTGTTTTCAGGGAAGTTACGGCTGATTTTGACCGATCTTTAGACGGGGATAGGCATGAATAGCTAGGGATTTTTTTCGCCCCATTCATCTTCACCATTTAATAGATTCAAAATATATTCCATGCCCTCCACACCGTGAATAAGCATGATATCCAGGGGTGATTTTTTGGCAAAGCTCTCGGAGTGGGTGGTAACCCAATAATTTGCAGCGGTAGCGTTGTGGGGAAACAAACTGTCTACGGCATTGCTAATGGATAAGATGTAATGCGCTCTTTGCAGGAATTGAGGATTGTTAGGGATATCCATGCCGGCCCGAAACCGGTTGAGCATTCTGGGTTTGGTATCTTCCGGTAAACCCAGCAAAGCGATCTGATCACGAGGATCAATGTTCCAATTGTTAAAAACACTGAGTAAGGTTTTCGTCAGGTCAATTTGCTGTTCGTGTTCAGACTGATCCGGCATTTGGTTACTATTAGTGTGGGTTAAAAGTTTATAAT
>JASFLF010000139.1:0-7564 GCA_050118235.1 Gammaproteobacteria bacterium
AATAAACACAACACAATCAGTGTCAGGCAATTGCGCACATTCACCCGATGAGACTCATTCCAGGCCGCGGGGCTGGGATCCCTCTGCAGGAGTGGCCGGTGCGTTATCATCCTTTTTCGGATTTCTCGGTCCCGGCACCCGGCCCAAAATCTCTTCCCACTCCCATAACGCAGAACGGGCTTTGGCTAAAAATGGATCTTCTGGTGTGGACAAATGGATATAACTGCGCATAGCGCCCAATGCGGCTTCGTATTCTTCATTGCCCTCAAACGCCAACGCCAATCCATAATAAGCGTTCGCCTGGTCCGGTTTTAAATCGCTGGCTTTGCTGAACGCCATGATGGCAGTGTCCCACTGTTCCAGCCCCAAATAGGCAAACCCGATATTCACATACGCTTCAGGTAATTTTGGTTGTAATTCAATGACTTGATTCAAAGCTGTAACCGCATAGTCGTATTGTTTGGCGTGCAACAGCGCCACGGCTTGCTCAAAGCGTTGCTTGAGCACCTGAGCGTCTTCGGGGCTCATGCTCACCGTTAATTCATGGGTTTTGGGCATGGGTGGATTCTTAAACGGTGCATGGTACATATCGTCCTCGGCCGACGGTGAGGATTGCGGCCTTACATAACCCACGATGTTTTTCGAAGCATTATAAGCTGTGGCGCCTATGGTTGGGGCGTAACGTTCGGTCATGTTGACGGCAAAGTACAGCAACGACAATCCCGCAGTTACCGCTAAAATGGCCACTAAATTATCGAAATGACCGCTACTGGCTTGGGACATCGAACTCATGTTACACCATGCCCTTGTGCGCGGAGGGACTGATATAAGGTGCGCCAAAGTAAGTGGCAAACGCCATACAAAATATACCGATTATCAACAACCCGCTGAGCCAATGGGGTACTTTATAAGTAAGACGCACGTGCAAACCAATAGCTAAAAACAGCCAGGTGAGAAAAGCGGAAGTCTCCAACGAATCCCAAGCCCAATACCGTCCCCAGGCATCTTGTGCCCACACCGCACCGGCAATAAGCATTAAGCTGTCAAACACCAGCGCCAGCATCATAAACCGCCACGCCAGGCGGTCGACTACCATATCCGACGGCATGCTGCGAAACCAATTCTGCCCCAGCTTGGTGGTCCGAGCGATCATGACTCCCGCCAATCCCACACCCGCGAGGAGCAAAGCCAGAAAGATCTTACCCAGGCCCACGTGGGACCATTTCCAGACGTTATAATAGGTGGCTGGGAAATGACTTGCTGTGGGTTCAAGCGTGAGTACCCAACTGCCCAATATCCACATGACGGGCAACACTATCACGGCACTGGGCCGCATCCCGGGCAGTCGCCAATACAATAAGGCAAAAATCAGCCCGAGACTGCACAGCTGACTCATAAGAAGTTCGAAGAGACTGATCCACGGGCCATGGCCGATACGCATCCAGCGCGCACCGATTGCGGTGGCCAGCAACACGACCCCAATGGCCAAACAGCCTAGTACAATGTACTCGTGGGTTTTATGTTGGATGATGGGCATGCCGGCAAAACGGGGCGAGACCCCCCACATGGACACCAAGGTGGCGACCATGTAGGCACTAAGACCGGCCCATAACCAGGGTATTTCTGCCACAATACCGCTGGTCATGACCGGCCCTTCGAAATAGCGGCCAAATCATGGCCAGAACGTTGTGAGATTGACATATGTTGCGTCGTTACTGGTTTAGTTAGTGCTGTTTTTAATTGACTGGTGTGTTTTAACGGCTCGGACATTGTTTCTTTTAAAGGTTCTTTTAATGGCTCTTTAGGTTTATCTTGTGAGGCCTCTTCCAACGACTCCTCGGTCCACGGCTGCAGGTTTATTTTTCGCCAAAAATAGAAACCTAAACCCAGCACTCCGGCAACCGCAATAAAAAACATCCATTGGATGGTGGGATCATAGAATATCCGATACCCCATCCACATGGTCAGTTTGTCGAATTTTAATACTCCGCCGGGTAATTTTACGGCCTCTCCCTCATGGAGTTCCTGGCGGATATCGTTATTTGTGACTACCAACACTGCCGAGGAGTTCCTGGCGTCTAATGTCCAGGCATGTTCCAGGGTGAGACCGGCGTCGATTTGCAGCCAAAATTTGATGACCTGCTGGGTGCCGGGCGGGGTCCACTCATTGTCTTGTTTATAGTCAAACAACGGATAAGAAGGCATATTAACCACACCGGTGATAGGTTCGCCGCCATCGGGTGTCCAGGTCAACAATGTGGTGAATCCTTTATTGTGGGTGGTGTAAAAACGATAGCCCTCGACGACCAATACCCGATCGTCTCCGATCACTTTCTCAACCCATTGACCTTGGGCATCCTTCACCAACACATGGCTGTGGGTCAAGCCTCGCCGCAGTCCCGGCGCATACTGCACTGTATAAGGCCCTTGAACAAACGTTACCTGATCGAGGTTACCGGAATGCCACAACCCGGTACGAACCTCCAACAGGCGATCGGCGCCAAACTCGGTCCCAATGGGGATCTCCGTATGCGCGTCCAAATGAGTCAATCGGCCTATACCCGCCAGGATGACCAGACCCAATAAACACACATGAAACACCAGCAAACCCGGCTGGTGATTAATTCGTTTATTGGTAATGATGGCCGCGGTGAGATTTAGCGCCATAAACGCCAGGGGAATTACAACCACCCATACAGGAACATCGGCGGGATTGCCATACATCAGCATTGAACCGCATATCAGCAGCACCATACCGACCAGGGTCATTTTCAAAGAGGCTAAGCGACGTAACACCTTAAACATGGGTAAATTCTACTAAAACATACTGTCTTAAACGTTATCACTATCTCAACGCCGTCAGTTCTTCGAGCTATCGCTACGATCGAAACCATCAGATTCGATACAGCTAAACACGGTTTTTTTATCGAATCACGTAGTATACCTAGGCTGATCTCCGGTTAACAGGCTAAAGTCGCCGTGTGGACAAAACCACAATCAAAATGTTATATCACACTCGATAATATCAATAAGTTTGAAATTAGGCACAATGAAGGGGCTATTTTTTTCACTATTTGCGATTTCCGGGTTTTCCGGGCTCATCTATGAATCCATTTGGTCTCACTATTTAAAATTGTTTCTAGGTCATGCGGCTTACGCCCAGACGCTGGTGTTGGCGATTTTTATGGGTGGCATGGCGTTGGGTTCTTGGCTGTGCAGCCGCTATTCTTCTCGCTGGAAGAATCTTTTATTGGGCTACGCGCTGGCCGAAGGGCTGGTGGGCCTGTTTGCGCTGTTGTTCCATCCGGTTTTTGATCATCTTACCCAGACTGCATATACATCGATTATGCCAGCCATTGGCGATCCGGCGTTAGTCACAATATTCAAATGGTCATTGGCTACGTTATTGATCTTCCCCCAATCGATTCTGCTGGGCATGACCTTCCCGCTCATGAGCGCTGGTGTTATTCGTTTGTTTCCTGAAACACCGGGGCAAACCGTTGCCATGTTGTATTTTACCAATAGCATTGGCGCCGCCATAGGCGTATTAATCAGCGGATTCGTGTTTATTGCCTGGGTGGGATTGCCCGGCACGATCCGTATCGCAGGATTTATTAATATATTACTGGCGTTAACTGTTTGGCTGCTGGCAAAAGACCGAGCGCAATCGCAGCCCGTCAGCCAACAAGCGGACGTCACGCCCAAGACTCATTCCAAAGAACAATGGTATTTCGCCCTTCTAGTAGTCTCAGCGTTGACAGGCACGGCCTCGTTTATCTACGAAGTCAGCTGGATTCGCATGTTGAGTCTGGTATTAGGCAGCTCAACACATGCGTTTGAATTAATGTTAAGCGCATTCATATTCGGCCTGGCTTTTGGTGGCCTATGGATACGGCTGCGTATCCGGCGTATCAAAAATGTCGTGTTGTTCCTCGCCATGGTACAACTGGTGATGGGAATACTGGCGCTATCCACGTTGCCGCTATACGGTAATACTTTCGAGGTCATGCAATGGCTATTGGGTGTCCTGGAAAAAAATGATACCGGCTATACTTTGTTCACCTTATCCAGCCATGGCATTGCTCTGGCCATTATGCTGCCCACAACGCTTTGCGCGGGCATGACCCTACCACTGATCACCCACAGTTTAATCCGCTTGGGTAACGGCGAAAAAAGCATAGGCGCCGTGTATGCAGCCAACACCATTGGGGCCATTATCGGCGTGTTCTTCGCCATTCATCTCGGTTTGCCGTCTTTTGGCCTAAAAGGCGCGCTTTGGTCGGGGGCCGCGATTGATATCGCACTTGCGTTGTTCTTATTGCTGTATCTTCAACCACATCTCCAACCACAGCATCTTCAATCAAAGCGCAATCAACCAAAAGACTTTCAACCAGAGAAGAACGCCAACCCCATTTTCATCGGCGCCGTCACTGGCGTGGGCGCTTTGTGCATCGTCTTATTGTTCGTGCATTTGGACCCTTACAAAATGAGCTCAGGCGTATACCGAACCGGTAAACTATTGTCCGCCACCGACACTGAATTACTGTTTCACAAAGACGGCAAAACCGCCACTGTAGACTTACACCGCGAAATAGATGCATACGTCAATATCCGCACTAACGGGAAAGTCGACGCTACGATCAACATGACAGGACGCGGCGAGTTGTCCGCCGACGAGCCTACCATGGTGCTGGCCGCCGCCGTGCCCTATGCATTCCACCCCGAGGCAAAAAATGCGGCCGTGATCGGCATGGGATCCGGACTGACCACCCATACACTATTGACCATCCCTACTCTGGCAACGGTAGACACTGTAGAGATCGAACCGGCCATAGTGGAAGCCGCACAAGGATTTCGTCCGCGGGTGGAACTGGCCTATACCGATCCTCGCAGTCACATCCACATTGATGATGCAAAAACTTACTTTTCGTCGCATGGTAAACAATACGACATAATCATTTCCGAACCATCCAACCCCTGGGTCAGTGGCGTTGCCAGCTTGTTTACCGAAGAATTTTACCAACTGTTGAACCGCCATATTTCAGACAAGGGGGTGTTGGTGCAGTGGCTGCAAGTTTATGAACTCAATATGGAATTGATCGCATCGGTAATCAAAGCGTTGGCACCTTATTTCGATGACTATGCGATTTACTATAGCACCGATAGAGACATATTGATCGTTGCCAAGAAAAAAGGGATGTTATCATCACCTTCGGCCGCAATTTTTTCCGTACTCGGGCTTAAAGACGAACTGGCGGGAATACATATAAACACATTAAAAGATCTGGACCTGCGTCGCCTGGCGGAAAAATCCGCCATACACCCGCTTTTCGCTTCTTTCGATATTTCCGCCAATTCCGATTACTATCCCGTACTAGACCTTAAAGCCGTCAAACAGCGCTTCCTCAACCACGATGCGGCCGATTTAATCGCATTGAGTTACGCAAACATCCCCGCATTAAAATTGCTGGATCAGCATCGTTTAACAGACAATTACACGAGCATAACTCCATACCACACCCCTGTCATAACCATATATACCATGTTAGGCACTTTCATCCGCGACACTTATCTGAACACCGGACGGCACGACGGTTTCTTCCCACCTAAATACAGCAAAAACCTTCAAGACATGAACCAATACTTTTTCCAGTGCGCACCCGCAAGCACTTCGCAAAAAATTGACGTATTACTAACCTTTGCCAACGCCACAACTCCCTTTCTCAGTAAACAGGAACTCGACAGCATATGGCAGGTGGTAACCCAATCCGGCTGTTACGCGCGGCTCACCGACATAGATAAAGACTGGATAAAACTGCTACGCAGTTTAAGTACCGGGGATGCTGATAGTATGTCCCGCGTTTCCCGCCACTTGTTAAACAACCCCACTTTACCCAATCCCAGCCATGATGAATTTCTGCTCGGCAGCGCCTTGCTAGCAGATTTGCTACTGAACCAATCACAAGAGGCGGCACAAATTTGGCAACGGTACCATCCCCAATATCAACTCAATCCTCAATCCAGTTTGTTGTTGCGCCTGCTCGCAGCACACAACGGTCTAATTTAATCGCCGAACATGCAAACTCGCGCCGACAATTTATCGCCGCATGTGTATTTGTTTGCCACATTTGTCACGGCGCTAACCACATTAGTCATTTACCAAAGCGTCGGTTTCGAAAACCAATGGTTTTTAGCGCCGTTATTGGGATTAGCCTTCTGCTACTCGGCTTTTAATTTCTATCGTCAGCTCCACGGGACGAGCCACTTTGCCATATTAAAAGACATCAACTGGCTGCGGCTGATCAAACAAGTATTCGCCCGTTACCTGGTCTGGCTTGTCATTATCTTTACAGGCCAGCTGTTGTATCACAACTTGCCCTATTACAGTTCGGAACGCTTCCACGCGAATTTTATGTTTTTTGACCAATTGTTGACGGCTTACCTTATTGTCGGCGTACCGTATTTTGTGGTTAGCTTGATTTTAAAATCGTCGCGGCAAGAAGATTTTTACGATCCAGCCATTCGCTTGTTGCACATCGGCAAACAATTGCTGATTGCGCTTATTAAAGAAGAGAAAAACCAAGCCGCATATTTGGTACTACGCAACAAATACAACCGCAAGGTGCTATTGAACCTGGCAATGCGCGCCTATTTCATACCCATCATGGTCATTCAAGTATTGGGCACCACATTATCCAACTTGGATATGCTTAATCGACTTAGCGATGACAATCACATTCTCAATTTTTTGTATTTTGCGACGACGTTCCTTTGGTTGATGGACATTATCAATGCCACCTTGGCTTATTGCCTGGAATCGCGCTGGCTGGAGAACCGCAGCCGCTCCATTGACATGACGATTACCGGCTGGCTGGTATGTTTTTGTTGTTATGAACCGCTTAACGGAATCACCAGCTCCATATTCCCCTTTGCCCCATCTGTCGCCACCCACAATCCTCAAGACTTGATTGTCGCGGATTTGAATTTTTTAATTGCATTTAAAATAGTGGAAATTGTCTTTTTATGCGGGCATATTTACTCGGATTTGTCGCTAGGCCCGTCCATTGCCAACATCACCTTGAAAAAACTCCAAACCCGCGGACCCTACAGCTTGATACGCCATCCCGGCACCACCACAAAGCTACTGTATTGGCTGAGTCAATCGATTATGTATAAACAGTTCTGGACGTTGAGGATCGTTTACGGTTATAGCATGTGGGCGGCCATCTACGTGGCGCGGGCGCTGACCGAAGAACGCCACCTGAAAAAATACCCGCAATATCGCGAATACATGAAAAACGTAAAGTATCGGTTTTTTCCCTGGTTATTTTAGTCCTTAAAATATCGACTCAATCAAATTCGCTGTCGACTACGATATCCGCAATATCCACGCTGTGGTTGACGTCGGTTTTATGGCTTAAAAGACCGGTCGCCGGATCGATGGAATAGGCGGAGATTTTTTTGGAGTAACTGTAGATTAAGTAGGCGAAGCGTCCACTGGCATCCAGTGCCATGCGCAGCGGCGATCCCGCTGTTTTCAGTGTTTGCAGCGTTTTGCCTAACT
>JASFLF010000140.1:0-7534 GCA_050118235.1 Gammaproteobacteria bacterium
CAATTGCGTCTCTGGCCGTTACTGAGAAGCTGTTTTCACCTTCACCCAAGGTAGTGCTGTAAAACCAGGTCGTCTCACTATCCGACGCAAGTTCCGTAGAACCGTTTAGCCAAATTGATGAACCTGCATCATTACTACCAGTTAGCAAGTATGTAGCATTAGAGACCGCTAATGAACTGTTTACTACCGGATTCGACGGGGGTGTGGAGTCAAGTTCAATTACGACGGCGGTATTGGTTAGCGACTCTATACCGGCTGAATTTTTGGCGCTAACGATGAACGTATTTTGCCCCTCGATACTTAGATCAATACTCGCGGTCCATTCCGTTGAATTATCGACACCGACTACTTCGGCTCCATTAATCCAGATCGAAGAACCGGATTCTTTGGTGCCACTAATAATATAGGGGTTGGAATTGGTCGGAGACGTAACAGGGTTTACCGTCGGTGCCGCGGGCGCCACAGGCGCCGCTGCATTCAATGTGATGGTTGTTGATTCAATTGCCGACTCATTCCCGACTACATCTCTGGATGTTAAAGATATAACATTTTCACCGGTGTCTAACGTAATATCGTATAGCCAGGTTGTGTTGCTGTTTACCGGAATCACTTCAACCCCGTTGTAAAAAATTGAAGAATTAGCGTCCTTATTTCCGGTCAGTCTATAATCGCTCGTTGTTGTTGATAGTGGACTCGTTACTGTTGGTTTTGCGGGTGGCGTAGTGTCTAAAAGAATGGTTAAAGACAACTCAGCCGACTTATCCCCAGCCATATTTTTTGCGTAAATTGAAAAAATATTTTTACCTTCGTTAAGTAGTACATCAGAAACCGTCCACGTGGTAGATGCATCCAAAGGTACCCTCTCAACGTCGTTAATCCAAATTGCGCTATTGGCAATTTTCTCCCCGGAGAGTGTTTGTGTACTGGTACGCGTTGGAGAATCGACAGGTTGAATGGAAGGAGCAACAACCGCTACTGGATCTGTATCTTCCGGAGGTTTAGTATCTGTGGGTTGTTCTGTATCACTTCCACTTCCACATGCTGACAATAAGAGAATCAACAACGGAACTACGCAATATTTTTTAAGATCATTTTTCATCGGTTGGACATCTCATCCATGCTTATTACTTTAATTTTTTTAATTTTGGTCTTATTTTATACGAAAAAATAGACTCCAATCATAATGTTAATACTCAAGAATTCCAAGCGTGAATTTCGACTTTGAGATCAATATAGTAAGGATGCTGTATATTTATTATCCTGAGCGTGGAGGAACATTGAAGATGACTATCGCCCGTTGTAGCCATTTTCATTAAGATTGAACCTCTTTTGTCATTGTATGGCTCGCTGTATGTTGCGTGCAATTCTATATGGCGAAAATCAATTTTCTGGTAAAAATTATGAACTTCGAAAAAATAGATCGATGGACCCGTTTTAACAGATAGAAATTCAACTCGGCAAAAAGCGGAAGCTTGTGGCTAGAAGACAAGTATTCCCTATCTGCCATAAGCGGTCACTTAAATTTAATCAATATTGGAAAGTGCCGCTGAGTAAGAATGAGCACGTTCAAATGCTTTACAGCGATTGGGTCTGGAAAGCGGACATTTGCAGTTTGACATTAAAAAACGGCCAGTCAAAAAGCTGACCGTCACGACTCAGTAAAAAGTTACTTGTCTACAATCCTCTTGTATTAAGAAGACGAATGCCAGCTTGTTACCCCAGAACCGACTGGTATTTCGAAAACCGAAATCCAAGTATGCGGCGAATAACAGTCATTTAGTCTCTTGGGCAGTCTAGCCTATTCTATGAATTACATTCCTTCGTAAACGGCGAAAAGTTTTCAAGCCGACATTCAAAATAGAAAGTTATCTTTCACTACTTCATTATCATCAATTTTGACCTGGAAAAAAACTTGTATAAAACCGGCAAAATAAATAATGTGAGGAATGTGGATGAAAATAATCCACCAACTACGACTGTGGCTAATGGCTTTTGAACCTCGGATCCAACGCCTGTGGCTAATAACATCGGTACAAGTCCAAGTGCTGCAATAGATGCGGTCATTAACACCGGTCGCAAACGCGAAATGGCCCCTTCCATTACGGCCTTGTCTATCGTCAAACCGCCCATTAAGCGGTGATTGATGGCGTTGACCATCACCACGCCGTTTAGAACCGCAACACCAAATAAGGCAATAAATCCGATGGAACCCGGCACAGATAAATACTGCCCGGAGAAATACAAAGCCGCGACGCCGCCAATTAACGCTAAGGGTACATTCAGCATAATTAACAACGCTTGTCCCACAGAAGCAAATGCGAAGTACAGCAATAAAAATATAAGCGCTAACGAAATGGGCACTACGATTAAAAGCCGTTGTTGTGCCCGCTGTTGGTTTTTAAATTGACCGCCAAACACTACTGTATAACCCGACGGTAACTCAATTGCGCTGTCGATACTTGTACGGATTTCTTCAACAAAGCCACCCATATCGCGCCCCTCAACGTTGGATTGAACCACCACCCGGCGCTGCACATCATCTCGGCGTATTTGTGGCGGACCCGAATCGATGGATACGTTTGCGACATCGCCCAACCGCACCCAGGCTCCGCTGGGTGCTTGTAGTACTAAGCTGCGAATCGCTTCCAATGAATCACGGTATTCACGCGCCAACCGCACGTAAATATCATAACGTTCGTTCCCTTGAATAACCTGGCCGGCACTGTGGCCTCCAATGGCATCGGACACCAGAGCCATAACTTGCGCTACAGATAGACCGTAACGGGCCAACACATCACGGTCGGGGCGCACTACCAATTGAGCCTCTCCGGTGATTTGTTCCATCTCCACACTTCGGGCGCCTTCGATATTTCGAACCAAAGCTTCGATTTCTTTCCCTTTACTGGCCAACACATTTAGATCAGATCCAAACAACTTAATGGCCAATTGCGCTTTTACACCGGAAAGCAGTTCATCGACGCGGGTGGCGATTGGCTGAGAAAAAGTAAATAACAATCCCGGGTGTGCCGACATCTTGTCTTCCATCAATGCCTGCAGGGCAAGGCGATCCTGTGCGGAAACCCATTCATCCACCGGTTTTAAACCCACGAATATTTCGATATTCGACACTGGCTCGGGATCACCGCCTAATTCAGGTCTGCCTATGCGGCTGGAAGTATAGGTAACCTCTGGCAGTTCCATAAGATAGGATTCGAGGGTTTTGGCGACACTTTGTGCAGTGGTTAAACTCGATGATGGCGCCAACGTGACACGGATATTTAATGTTCCTTCATCCAGTTCTGGCACGAATTCAGTGCCTAGCTTCGGCGCTAATATAAGCGTCATAATAAATAGTGCGGCGGCAATACCAACCAACACCATTCGGTGCCGCAACGCCCAAGGCAAAGTATATCCGTACAAGGCTCCTAATGGTCGCATAATGGGACTTTGTTTGTCTGTTGTGCCGCGAGGGAATAAATACGTTGCCAGGGCCGGCACGACGATCAGCGCTACCACCAATGAAGCCAACATTGCCAGCACAATGGACAGCGCCATGGGTTGGAATAATTTGCCTTCCACACCTTGCAAGGTGAACAGTGGCGCAAACACGATGACAATAATCATAATGGAGAAAAACACCGGCCGCCCCACTTCACGCGCCGCCTCTTGGATACGTAGCGCTATACCACGCCGGTCATGTGCGCTATCGTAAGGATCGGGATCGTCCAGTGCAACTTCTTGTCGCGTATGCTGCAAGTGTTCCTGATCCGGGCGGGTTAAATGGCCAAAGATATGCTCCATCATTACCACTGAACCATCCACCATCATGCCGATCGCGATAGCCAATCCGCCGAGCGACATAAGATTGGCTGACAGGCCCCAATAGGCCATGGCCATTAAAGCAAGCCCCACCGAAATTGGCACCGATATCAACACTAAAAACGTGGCGCGCACGTTCATTAAAAACAATAACAATACAATCACAATCAAGACAAAGGCTTCGACCAAAGCCCTACTGACGGTATTAACAGCCTGGCTTACAAGCGCTGATTGATCGTAAAACGGTTCGATGGTTACCCCTTCGGGTAACGCTTTTTGAATAATAGGAAGACGTTCTTTTACACTATCGATGGTTTCTTTGGTATTTGCCCCCAGGCGTTTGAGCACTATACCAACCACAACTTCGCCTAAGTGTCGGGGTTGTTGGTTGTCGTCCCTGACTGTCATGGTGACAGCACCTTGGCGAATTTCCGCGCCGTATTCTATCCGGGCGACATCTTTTATCTTGACGGCTACGCCATCGACATCTTTGATAGGAATGTTGGCGATGTCCCGCAATCCTTCCTCGCCGCTTCGCACCCAACCGACACCGCGTATGACCAGTTGTTCTGAACCTCTTTCCAAATACCAGCCACCGGCATTGTGATTGTTGTCCTCAATGGCGTGAGCAATGTGTTGCGCGTCCAGTTCAAATGCCATTATTTTTTTCGGGTCGAGCTGCACTTGATACTGGCGTACTTCGCCGCCGAAGGACAAAACATCCGTCACGCCGTCAACGGGCATTAACAGCAATTTGGCTACCCAGTCATTCAGACTGCGCAACGCCAAGGTGTCATAGCGCCCGGGTGTGTCGGCGCGTAAAATGTACTGGAAAATCTGCCCCAGCCCCGACGTGTTCGGTCCCATCTCCGGTACACCAACTCCTTCGGGGATTTGTTCGCGCGCCGCTTGCAGTCTTTCAAATACCAACTGACGGGCAAAATAAATATCGGTGCTCTCTGTAAAGACCACGGTGATTACCGACAAACCGGTTTTAGAAATGGATCGCACCTCTTCCACATCAGGCAAGCTATACATTACCGCTTCAATAGGGTAAGTAATGAGTTGCTCCACTTCTTCGGCCGCTAGTCCTTGCGCCTCGGTATTAATCGTCACCTGGATATTAGTCACATCGGGGAACGCATCTAAGTTTAACTTGGGCACTATCAGCGTCCCGGCCACTGCCAGAGTGATCAGCGCCAATACTACCAGCAAACGGTTGGATACACCGAAGTCGATCAGCTTGTTGAGCATACGTGCCTCCGGCTAATGCTGGTGAACATCGAAACCGCTTTTAGCGGCCTCTGAGTGTATAAAAAATGATCCCTTAGTAACAACACGAGTACCCGGCGCGATACCGGAAACAGGGGCGTAACCATCCACCAAGCGCAACACTTCGATTTCTTGGCTGCGGTACACGCCCGGTTCCAATTCGACGTATACCACCCAGTCGCCGTCCGGGTTGCGTAACACAGCAGTTTGTTCTATAGCTAATACGGGCGTTTTTAAGCGTGAATGGATGCGCACGTCGACAAACATGCCTGGATGCAACTTCTCTTCATCGTTAGCGACAGCAACGCGAACCGGAAATGTTCGGGTCGATTCATCTATTCTGTGATGCGCCTGAATAACTTGTCCTTCTAGCACAATATCGTCGACAAAGACTTTTGCCGTTGCTCCAACTTCTACGTCCTTGGCTTGTTGTGGCGGTAAGCGTGCTTCCACCCATAGAAGCGTTTCGTCGGTAATGTCGAACAAAACGCGGCCCGGCTCGATTACCTCACCTAGTATGAAGTCGTCACTGATAATGATGCCGTCTTGAGTGGCTAATAACTCGAAACTGCCAGTAGCGTCGCTTGGATCGCTATTTTTCAATAGTTTTTCTATTTGAGGTTTAGTCATACCGTAAGCCAGTACTTTTGCGTACGCCAGCCGATAAGCCACTTGGGCTTCTTCGTAGTTTCGTTCCGATACCACTTTTTTACCCAGCCTTTGAACTCTATGCCATTCACGCCCAGCCACTAAAAACTCGCTTTGGGCTTGGGCCATGTCAACACTGGATAAGGTCACCAGGACATCGCCCTTGCTGACTTTTTGCCCGAGTTGTCTATGCCGCTTGGTGACTTGCGCGCTGATGCGGGGAGTGGCTTTGGAAGAACGATAGGCATTGGTGATTACTTCGCCTGGCGCGGTGATCTCTTCCGATAACTGCCTTTCTTCTACTACCGCGATTTCAACATCTACCGCTTTGATCTTTGCAGCGGTAAATTCGATGACACCGTTTTCGTGCTCTTCTTCATGCTCGTCATTGTGATCATGCTCATGGTGATCAGAATCAGTGTTTTCATGCTCATTGGAATGAGTCTTTTCGTTGCCAAGCGCGTGCAGTGGTTGAGTCGCAGTTAAAAATGCAAATCCCATCCACAACAAGCGCGCATAGATCGACTTGGAGTTCATGCGAGTATTCCTAATCAGAAAATAAGTACGCCACGTTGTGTACTTCGGGCACAACGCACCTAATGCAGCAAGAGAAAAGATTAGGAATATAAAATAGGGATGGGAGTAGGCGGAGATGGAAAATTAGATTTATGACTACGAATATTTGGTAAGATGCCACTGCTACCCAAATCGTGGAAAAGGTGTGTGGTAGAATTAGCCAAACCTGTTAAATGCACCGCACCATGACAACAATGATCACTCTGTGCGTGTTCGCTGTCATGTTCTGGATGAATTTGAGTATCATGCATAGTTTCTTCGGCATGGCCGAAAAAAGCCTGCTCATGACTATCGGCAGCCCAGGCGATATTCACAAATAGGACGGTGAAAATCAAAACTTTGATAATCAAGCGCTTCATAGGTGATTATGCTGCATTAAACCAGTAAGTAGAGTCAAGGCCTATTCTAGTTTTTCGGCCTCTTGAACTACGGCTTTAACTGTGGGTTCTCTATCCTTAGATGTCACAAAAATTATATGAAATAACAATGGCTTATGTTTGTTCGGTTTTTTCAACCAATTGTTTCTCTTTACCTGCATCGGTTAGGATATGAATGCTACCGCGAATCACGATGATGGATATCACAAGGCCGATTATCAAATCTGGAAATCTTGAATCCAGAATGTAGACCAATCCGCCAACAACAATAATCCCCAAATTTGCAATAACGTCGTTTTTTGAAAATATCCAACTGGCACTCATATGGACTTCGCCTTCACGGTGCTTCGAAATCAAATGTAAGCATATAATGTTTGCGATTAAGGGTTACTATGCCCACGGATATCATAAACACTGTTGAGGATCATTCCCGAAAAGCGCCCGAGGGAAAACATCAACAAGTACTGACAGGCCTAATAGTATTTGAAAAATGCCGCTTAAGTGCGCCGCTTTGATTTTTGCAAGCGCAGATCTCCCAATTGCATACAATGGGATTCCGTACAAAACAGCATCCGCCAACATGTCCAAAGAATCAGCGATTAGCGCAGTTGATTCGCTGTAGACATCCAGTACAATTTCAATTACAAACATGACTGCGTTAATGCTCAATAGGATAATGAGTATCTTGCTTTGTACTTTATTTCGTACTTCTATTTCACATTCACATCCAGCCATGTTTTTACCTATGTTGGTAATACAGGTCGAATATACCCATAAGTCGCATACAAATTCACAGTTTAAATTGGCGAGGTAGTACAAAATAGATTTTAACCAAATTATCG
>JASFLF010000141.1:0-7527 GCA_050118235.1 Gammaproteobacteria bacterium
GGATTCGATGTCTATCGGTTGTGGTGCCAGTTCCAAGTTTCCGGACTCCAGTTGTGTCATATCCAATAAATTTGAAATCAATGAACATAACTTTTGACTGGATTCATGGATTTTTTCCAAGTCACTTACATATTCTTGATGTTTGTGTTGCTGTGCCATTTCTTGCAGCGATTCACTATGGTGAATAATGCTGTGTAAAGGCGTGCGCAATTCATCGCTGACGTTGGCAAGAAACACGGTTTTGGTTTTATCCGCCGCTTCGGCGGCGAGTTTGGCATTTTGCAGTTGAGACAAGGTTTCCTGTTGTTCCAACAGCACTGCCAATTTATTGCCCAGCAATTGAATTAATTCCAGGGATTCGCTGTTTAACCGCACAGCTTGTCGGTGCACAAAGGTTACAATGTGTTTGGTGGCAGTGCCGGTTATTAGTGGTGCGGCGATAACGGACTTGATGTTGGTTTGCGTTAACGCCACCGGCAAAGGCGAGGCGTCAACGGCCGATGCGTCAGTACTTATAACGAGAATTTCTGCATTTTTCATGGATCTGGGTAAAGCATCCAGTAGCTTTTGTTCATTTGAAGATTCCACCGGGTCATCAGCAGGGCAACGTGCCAAAATAGCGGCCGGATGATCGGGTAAGCCGCCGATTAACAAACCGCGTTCCATCCCTAAAAATTCGCAACCCAATTGCAATATATTGTTGATTTGGTCTTCGATGGGAGTTTGTGACTTGGAAACCGCAGCATTGATGGCGTGAATTTGTTGGTTTTTCGCAACTAACACATTATGAGCTTCGTCGCTGCGACGCAAAACGGTTTTTGCGATTACATAGCCAATGCTGGTGGCCACCAATACCAGCAAGAGAATAATGCGGTATTGTGTTTGCATCGTTGCGCTCGCTGAGTCCAGATTTTCAGCGATATCGCCCCGCGCCGTATCCAGCATGTTGCTCAGTTTGCGAGACACCTGCCGCTGAGTGGGAATGAACTCCTGTTGGATGAGAGACAAAGCGGCGGAGTTATCGTCCGCCATAATCAGCTCCACTATGGCATTCTGTAAGGTTTCACTGTGTTGTATCAACGGTTTTAAACGCTGCCAGTGTGTCGCAGTGTTTGCGTTTAAATGATGTTCCAGCAGTTGTTGTCGGGCGGCGATAAAATGTCCCGCCGATTCTTTAAAACGCAAGTATTCACTGTCCCGAGCAAATACGTCCTTAAGTGCGACCATGCGGAATAGGGCGAGATTTCGTTGGTGCGCCGCATCGCGCATGGCAAATACCAACTGGCGCTGGGATTCGCCGCGGTTTAATTGGCGCAAGTTAGCGTCGGTATTGGAAACCGTGGCCAGCCAAATAGCCACAATGGCAAAAAAAAGCGCGGCGATTGCGAAAAAGCCTAAGCTGATGGTGGAATGAGTTCGCGCGGACTGCATTTGCGGCGAAATGTGTGCTTTATGCGCCACGATAGTTGCGGCCGGGGAGGATGTTGTTATTGATGGTTCGCTGTCCTCGTTATGCGGTGATTATTTGTTGTATCGGCGCAGTGCGGTGAAACTTTATGGCTTCCGCAGCCGCTAAAACCTATTGAAATATATGGAGAAAACTATCCATTGCCATTTACAATTGATAAAAAACCTCTATGATTTGATTTTCGGTTCTTCAGGCGAAACACAACAAACAGAAAATGCCAAAAAATAAATCTCAAACCACCTGCCGCGAATGGCTCGCACAATTGTGCCAACAAGATACTTTTATTGGCAGGCATGACCAAACTCCCCGGATCGATCAAAGCTTGCAAGAACTTGAAGAAGGCATGCAGCGATTGGAAAAAGACATTGGTTCGCGCTTGCTTCGGTTGATGGAGGAGGTTCGAGCCGACTTTGCCAAACAAACGCAAACCATTGAGGAGGCAAAAGATAATATTGAAGTCGCTTTTGCCCAATTGGAGCAGTCTCCGCACAAAGCGATTACTAACAAGCGGGTCTCTTACGCGCTTGACCAACAAGTGAATTTATTATCGCGTCGACTGCGGCCGCGAATGTTGCGGGCCCTGGAAAAACTTTCACCGAAATATAAAACCGTGGAAAAACCTCTGCTGGAGCTGAACAGTTTTCGCCTGCATACCACCAAGCCGCTGGCGGACTATCTGTGGTTGTTACGGACCCGTAACAAGCGCAGCGTCGTGGAGCCGGGGGCAAGTATTTTTGAGTTGGAATTCGAGCCGCGCCTGGACCGATTGTGCCTCTGGCCTTTTGTCAGTCCTTTGAAGTTTTCGGTGTTGCGCTTACGTTGTCAGCTCCGTTATGCGTTCTATCGGTTACCGATTAAAGCCATCGCGATGGAATGTTTAATCGCCGGTAGTGAAATTATGCCGGCCCGCTTGGTTCAACGACATTTGGCTACTCACGAGGAATTACAAAACCGTTTAGCGGACGCCTGGCGGAGCATTCGCTACAATTTAGAAACCGCATCCACTGAGCTGGATGATATTAGCGATAGCTTGCGCAGTGGGCGGCGGGAAGACATTGGCGAACGTCCAATGGAACTGCGTACTATTGTGTTTGACGCCCTGAATGCGTGTCTGGAAACCTCTGATGATGTAACCGTTATCTATGCCAGTTTCATAGAGGCCATCGCGGCGGAAATCGCCCAAGACCACAACAATGCGTTGGCCGCCATAAAAAACGGCATCCGCGACTCTCGCAATCTCAAGGCGCGCGTACGCTGGGCATGGCGTTCGCGGAAAAAAGCCGTACGTAAATGGCGGGAAGGGATACAGGAGTCCACGCAACACAATCTGGCCGCCATTAAAGCAATGCCGGCAAAGTGGGGAGTCGCTGTCCGCTGGTCGTATTGGTTGGCAAACGTATTTAAAACCCAACAACCGGTGGAAGAGTCGCTGTTGCAGTTAACCGATCTCCCCACCGAAGCGGAGTTGCTGGAGCAAAGCAAAACCCTGCCGCCTATCTACCGCCGGTTATTCCAAATCGAACCGCTAACCAATCGCGAGTTTCTCGTTGGTATGGAAGAAGAATTGAGTTTGTTGGCGGAGACCTACGAACGTTGGCGTTCGGGCCGGGCTTCCAGTGTTGCCATCATTGGCCCGGAGGGCAGCGGCAAGACCAGCCTGTTAAATTGTTTTGAGAATGAATTGGAAGAAGATGTAAAAGTTATGCGCGCTGAAATACCGCACCGCATGTTGACCAGTGCCGATGTAGTCAATATGTTGGAGGACTTGCTGCAAATCCAGGAGCCCAGCGATTCCGCACCGGAATTGATCAACAAAATTCTGCGCATGGAGCGCCAAATCATTCTATTGGAACACGGTCATCAATTGTTCCTACGCATTGTTGGCGCACGCCAAGCTTTGGAAACGTTTTTTTACATTATGATGAATACCCGCAGTCATGTGTTTTGGTTGGTATCATTTCGGCTACTGCCGTGGATACGCATGGGGTATTTGCTCAATATTGAGCGATTTTTTACCCATAGTGTCAAAAGTGAATTTCACAATGTGCAAGAGCTGGTATCGGCGCTGAAATTACGCCAGCGCGCCACCGGTCAGGACCCTGTGTTTAGCGAAGTGGGTGTCAACTCATACCGAGTGCGCAAGTTGCTATTGCAACACCGGGTGCAAGATGCGCCGGTGCAACACGCTTTGGAGGAAATATATTTCAACAATCTTTATGCCATCTCCGGCGGTAACATGGAGTCGGCGCTGTATTACTGGTTGCGCTCGTTATCCGTGGACGAGCATGGGAAAGTGCGCGTGCAGCCTTGTGCGAAAGTGGATACCGGTTTTATTAAAAAACAGGATACGCTGAATTTGCTTTCCCTGGCGGAAGTGCTTGCTCATGGAGGCTTAACACCCAAAGAGCATGGTGAAATATTCAACCTGGAGCTGTTTCGCAGCCGTTTGATTTTAGATTATTTGCGACAAATCCGCTTACTGCAAGGCCACAACAAAGACAAACACGGCCAACCGCAATTTTACAGCATCAACCCGTTATTCTATGAGCAAGTGCATTCGATTTTAGACACTATGCACATTATTTACTAAGGGCACGGTATGGAAAAAACCACTATAAAATCCGTTACTGAAATACTGACCGCCGGTCATATTGTTACCGCCCTCATAATTGTGGCGCTGGTCTGGCTGGGATTGAAAACTGTACAGTACCTGGCTTCGATGTTAGCGAGTAAATTCAGCCGCTATCGGATTCAGATTACCGGTGTGGTGCCACTATTGCGTATTGTGATCTGGGCGGTGACCCTGTATGTGGTGATAGTGAAAATATTCAATCCACCCCAGGCGACGCTGGTGGCAATGCTGGCTTCCACCGGTTTGGCCATCGGCCTTGCCGCGCAAGATGTCATTCGCAATGTCATCTCCGGCGCGTTGATTTTATTCGAGCAACCGTTTCGCGTCGGTGACATGGTCAATGTTGACGGTCACTACGGAGAAGTGAAATCCATTGGATTGCGCTCCATCAGTCTGCAAACCTTTGATGACAACACCATTACCGTGCCAAACGCCACCGTTGCCGCGCAGTCCGTGTCAAATGCCAACAGTGGCGCTTTAAACGAAATGGTGGTTGTTTCATTTTTACTCCCCGCCTCGGTGGATATCAAAATCGTGAAAGAGTTGGCATGGGAAGCGGCAGCCTGCTCTCCCTACGCGTATTTGCGCAAACCCATTAACGTATTGGTGGAAGATGTATTCAATCGCACGTTTCTCAACCGCTTTACCATAAAAGCCTATGTACTGGATGTACGCTTTGAACGCAGGTTTGCCAGTGATGTTATAGAGAGGGTGAAAAAAGCCTTACTGGAGAAAGAAATCATTACTCAAGAGTTGGTTGTGTCGGCGTTGCGCGCCGAGGGAGAAACACTTGGCGGTGAAAAAGAAATAAACGCTGGTAAAATTACTATGGATGAAAAACTCTAACAGAATAATTACGGCGTGGGATTAAATACGCGTATCACTTCTTTAATGGCAAGGATTTTTAAACGATGCAGTTCCTGGCCAAGCGCTTTTCCTTGCAAGCCTTTGTCTATTAATGGTCGCGGATTGATGCCGCTCGCCGCGTTGACCGCTTGGCGCAACAATTCAGACTGCGGGCAAGGACGGTTTTCCAAGCCTTTGCGGCCTCTGGCGTCAGCTTCACAGGCTAATAAAAATTGTTCGAAACGCTTGGGTTTGCGGAACGCGTCGATGTTTTGCAGCAGTTTTAATAAGGTGTTGGCCCTGAACTCCAGCGACCGGTGGTAATGCAAATGATAACGGGTTACGTGTGTCGCTAAATCGCGATAGTCGTTGGGTACGCGGTAGCGCTTGCATAAGTTCTCCACCAGCGCTACGCCTCTTTCTTCGTGTTCTATGTGTTTGGGCCATTGGTCTTTAGGGGTGATGCCTTTGCCTAGATCATGAACTAAAGCGGCAAAGCGCACTTGGGTATCGCCGCTTAGCCTGGCGGCCTGCTCCAATACCATCATAGTGTGCACGCCCGTGTCGATTTCCGGGTGGTGTTGTTCGGGTTGCGGCACGCCGTATAACGCCTCCAGTTCGGGAAACAATCTTTTTAAGGCGCCGCAGCCGCGTAGGATTTCAAAAAAACGTTGCGGCGTGGGCATGGCGAGCGCACGTTCCATTTCTTTCCAGACCCTTTCGGGGACCAATGCGTCCACTTCGCCGTTGGTGACCATGTTTTTCATTAAGTCGTTGGTTTCCGGGGCCACGGTGAAGCCCAGATGCGCAAACCGGGCCGCAAACCGCGCCAGCCTTAGAATGCGCACCGGATCTTCGGCAAACGCCGGTGAAACATGACGCAACACTTTATTGTCAATATCCTTGACACCACCGAAAGGGTCGATGAGTTGGCCGCGTTCGTCCTCGGCGATGGCATTAATGGTGAGGTCGCGCCGTTCCAGGTCTTCGTGTAAGGTCACTTCCGGAGAGGCGTGCACGGTAAAGCCTTTATAACCGGGTTTGGTTTTGCGTTCGGTACGGGCCAGGGCGTATTCATCGTGGGTCTCGGGGTGTAAATACACGGGAAAGTCTTTACCCACCCGTTTGTATCCTTGTGACTCCAGGTCTTGCGGGCGCGCACCGACCACCACCCAATCATGTTCCGTGGGTGTGAATCCCATCAATTTATCGCGTACCGCGCCGCCAACCAAATAGATTTTCATGGCATAATTCTAGAATGCAATATGAAACAGAACAGTACCCTAGACTTAATTGTTCAGCAATGTCAAAAAGATGAGAAATTTCGAAAAAAACAGAGTTTATTTGAGCTTATCGCTATTAATGATGGTGATAGCAAGTCTGTCTTCAGGTTGCTCCATAGGCTATTACAGTCAAAGCGTATCCGGCCATGTGAGTTTGATGTCCAGCCGTGTGCCTATCCAGGATTTGCTCGAAGACGACAAGACCCCGGCGGATCTGAAGGAAAAACTGCAGTTGGTTTTGGAGATTCGGCAATTTGCCAGTGACGCATTACAATTGCCGGATAACGACAGCTACAAAAGTTTCGTGGAACTGGACCGCAAACACGTGGTGTGGAATGTGGTCGCCGCGCCGGAATTTTCCATGCAGTTGGATAAATGGTGTTTTTTAATTGTGGGTTGCGTCAACTACCGCGGATATTTTTCGGAACAAGACGCCCAAAGCTTTGCCGACAAGTTGCGCGCCGAAGGAAAAGATGTCTATGTGCCGGGTGTGGATGCTTATTCCACCTTGGGTTGGTTTGATGATCCTATGTTGAGTACCTTGATCAAGCGCACTGAGCCGCGTCTAGCCGGTCTGGTGTTTCATGAACTGGCACATCAACTGTTGTACATAAAAAACGATTCAGCGTTTAACGAAAGCTTCGCGAAAACCGTGGAAATCGAGGGGGTACACCGTTGGATGCAGCATCGAGGTACACCGAAATTAAGCAAATTATATGAAGTTCAAAAACAGCGCGACCAGCAATTTGTGGAATTGGTTAAAAGCACCTCGGAAAAACTGAAACAACTATATGCGGAAAATCTCCCTGAAGATAGCATGCGGCAGAAAAAAGCGGAAATTTTCCAGCATATGCAACAACACTATGGGCGATTAAAAGCCAACTGGCAGGGCTACAATGGCTATGACCGTTGGTTTAGCAAAGACTTAAACAATGCCAAGTTGGGTACGGTGGGAATTTATCGCGATTTGGTACCGGCGTTTCAAGCGCTATTGCGTCAGTGCAATGGCGATTTGCAGGCTTTTTATGACGCCGCCGAGCAGCTTAGTAAAAAGCCCAAAGAAGAGCGCACTGCAGAATTGGATCAGTTGATACAAAGTGCAAGCGCGTGGAACAGCTTGAAACAGGGCTCGCTCTAATCCAGTCTAGTGACGGAGTACGCTAAACACTACGGCGTGCCGCTTTGCGATAACTATCCAATAGCCGGCGGCTATAATTATTCGCTAAATAGGTGGGCGCTATGGTTTCCAGCGTGGTGGGAGCAAATCCGAAAACCTCCGGAAACGGCCCTTTGCATAT